>CANHBA010000017.1 GCA_947458985.1 Flavobacteriales bacterium | reverse complement strand
TAAGTTGAACTTTTGCACTCAGTCCACAATTAAAGGTAGGTGTTGGCTTTCAAATTCAACTGCTGTCGCAACCGAGCTATTATGGTTCTTTTCTTGCGGCATCCGCTCGTTTTGGTTGTCAATATACCTTCAACAAACAGCACCATTTAGCACTTACACTCGACGATATCGGCAATCCAAATGCTCAAAAAATTGGCATAGAACATCTTCAGCTACTACGGACAGATTTATTTTTTGCGCAAGGCTTGAGTTGGAACCCAATGTATCGGCCGGCCACTTATCTGACACTTATTCAAGTTTTGTCAAAAGCAAAAGTTCAACTTACCTACGGGATATTCCCTCAACAACTGACCATCCTTTTGAGTAGTCAACGCAAAAAGAAGATCAACTGGTTTTTTGCTCAAAGTTGGCAACGTGGATTGGGGACTAGTATACAATTTGGACTGCTCTTTTAAGATCTGTTTTTGACCATGAAAATTTTGCTCACCATTTTGATTGCATTGTGTTTTTTTGAGTTTCGTGCTCAAAACAATTTTGCTTTGCTCCTTTCTGAAAACGAGCCTATCTCTTGCTCACTTTCAGAACTTGAACAGCTGGTTGCACTTGAGCTGCTCAGCCCCTCAGATGCGCAGTTACTCAGGATTTTTTTTGAGCAAGGTGCTAGTATTTCAAATCTTTATCAGCTTCAAGGATTGCTCGAGCAAGACCTCACGGAGCTCCAAAAGACCTTGCCTTTTCTAAAAGTTCAGCCTACACAAAGGCCATCTTTCAAACGCACCGATGTACAGCTGCTCTACGACATGTTTTTTCATTCTTCACATTTTTTTTTAACCGCAGATAGCATTTCTATTCGAAAAGACACCAGTTTTTTAGGCCCTGCTTTTGCAGCTCAACAGCGTGTTACATTCACCTGGCAAAATTGGCGTGCAGGTAGTCAAGTCGCCAAGGATGCCGGCGAGCCCGTTTGGCACAACGCCTCAGCAAAGGGCTTAGATTTTACCACCGGATATTTAGCCTGGAATGCCCCTGCTAAAACTCACTTTTTGCAAAAGCTGGTGCTGGGTGCTTATCAAATACAGTGGGGGCAAGGCTTGCAGTTGTGGTCGACTAGAGGAATGGGTAAAAGCATAGACTTGTTGCAACTTGCAAGAAATCCGATGGGCATCAAACCATATCAAGGAAGAGACGAACAACGCTATTTGCAAGGCTTGTCTGGAAGTGTACAAATAGGGAGTCAACAATTTACTTTTATTGCTTCACTCAAAAGGATCGATGCCAAACCACCTACCGACACCCTTCAACAAGAGTTCAATCTGAGCTATACAAATGGTTTGCATCGCAGCACTTCAGAAATCGCAAAAAGAAAACAAGGCTTTGAACAAATTTACGGTTTGGGTTATACGCGGCGCTCAGCACTTTGGCAATATGGTGCGCTTGTGCTTTATCAAAATGTGCAACTTAGAAATAGTAATACTGACTCCCTGTTTTATTCAAATGGGCTCAAACCAGAATCATTATGGAGTATGGGGGGCTTTGCACAAGGTACTTGGCGGCAGTTTTATTTTTATGGTGAATCCGTTCTTGCATTTCAACAAGGATTAAGTATAAAATCTAGTCAAGCTTTAAATCTTGCTTTGCTCTACTACCTCGACCAAAATTTAGAATTAGGCCTACACTTGCGCAGCTATGGGCCGTCATACCGTGCTTTTTATGCCAATCCAATTGGGAATTCTACGTTAGGAACAAATGAGCGCGGCTTGATTTTTCAGTTGAAATGGCAAGTATTTAAAAAGCTACAGCTCAAACTCTCTGCTGAACGGTATCAAATCCCATTCATAATAAATACAACTACATATCCGAGGGTGAGCTCAGAAACGCGCATTTTTATGCTGTATCAAGCTTCCAAGCAACAGCTTTACAATTGTCAAGTTGGGGTCAGGCCAATAACCAGTCAGGTGCTGCAATACAGGTTTTCAGCCAATATAGAACTTCAACTTCATCAAAGTGAGGCGCTAAAAGTGACAACTCAATGGGCAATAGTGTCCACTACACAACAAACAAGTAAGCATTTAGCGCTTAGCTGGACCCACGCACCGCTTAGTTCAAAATTGCAGTTTGAAGTTATCTACGGCTACTTTCAGATACCGTTTGGTGCAGCAACGCTTTTTGCCAATACCTCTTTATTAGGCATAGGTGCACAAACACAGCAGCTCAATGGTTTAGGAACCTACACCATGACCGCACTTAAATATACATTTGAGAATAAGTGGAAGTTGGTTTTAGCAACATTTGTAAATAACTCATATTCAGATTTTTATAATAGGAAATTGCACTTTTCAATCGCACTTCAAAAAAAAGTTTGATTTTTTTTCAAAAAAAATGTACCAAAACAAAAATTGTTGCGTTATCCCGATAAGAGGTCTGCAAGCCTCGAATGCTAAACTCCTTAAAACCAAAGACTATGCCTCTCCAATTCTCCCTTCAGCAGCAGTCTTTTCTTCCATCTGAAGAAAGAACTCAGATCGAGCGCGCTCAACAAGATCCGCGTTACTTTGCTCCTCTTTATGAGCGCTACCACGATGCCATCTTTCGCTATGTTTATCGTCGCGTAGATGAAGAAGAACAAGCTTACGACATCACCTCAAGTGTTTTTGTAAAGGCCCTTCAATCTTTACACAAATATGAGTACCGCGGCTTGCCATTTGGCGCATGGTTGTTTCGCATTGCCAAAAGCGAGCTTTACCAATCTTTCCGCGATCAAAAAGCGCAAAGAACAGTAAGTATCGATAAGGTAGTGCTCAAACAAGTGATCGATGAATGGACTGAAGATTATACAGAAGAAGACAAAGCACGTCTTTTGGTTGCACTCAAAGACCTCAAAGAGCAGCAACTTCAATTGATTGAAATGCGTTTTTTTGAAAAACGTTCTTTCAAAGAAATTGGAGATATCTGCGGTTTGTCAGAAAACAACGCGAAAGTGAAAACCTTTCGCGCGGTTCTTAAACTCAAAGAATTTTTTCATCAAAAAGAATAATTATGTTCAAAATTTTACTAGATCGAAAAGAGCCCAGTATGGAAGCTGTTCGCAAGCACCAAAATTTCCAAGAAATTTTAGCAGCCTACAACTACCAACAAAAAGTAAACAACCCCTGGCGCTACTGGTATTATCCAGTACTTACCGTTTGTTTGCTGCTATTGGTTTAGGTGCGCATCCATGAAATAGTTTGTACATTTGTATATGTACAAATTATTTCGTTTTGTTCTCTTTCAGTTCGATGCAGAGAAAGTGCACTATTTTGTGATGAGCCTCTTGAATAAAATTCATGGCTTTGCGCTCTCACGCTTCTTATTTCGATCTACGTATGTCCTAGAGGACCCCAAGCTTGAAACCATTTTTTTAGGTTTGAAATTCCCAAATCCGGTAGGTTTGGCGGCTGGTTTTGATAAAAATGCCCAAAATATAGACGCGCTCGCCGATTGTGGTTTTGGTTTTATTGAAATTGGAACCGTAACTCCAAAAGCACAACCCGGCAATGACAAACCCCGTCTTTTTAGGCTCAAAGCCGACCAAGCTATCCTGAACCGTATGGGTTTCAATAACGATGGCGTTGAAGCAGCGATTGCCCAACTCAAACAACGCCAAAACAAACAACTCATTATCGGCGGCAACATTGGTAAAAACAAATGGACTCCTAACGAAGAAGCCGTTTCAGATTATCTCCTCTGCTTTGAGGCACTTTTCCCATTTGTTGATTACTTCGTTGTCAATGTGTCTTCGCCAAATACCCCCAATTTGCGGGCTTTACAAGAAAAAGAGCCCTTACAAGACCTCTTAATGCAGCTTCAAGAAAAGAATGCTGCTCAAACTGCTCCCAAACCAATTCTTTTAAAAATCGCACCTGACCTAACCGATACTCAACTAGACGAGATCATCGAGATTGTCGCTTTTACCAAAATTGCAGGCCTCATTGTAGCCAACACCACCATTTCCAGAGAGCAGCTCTTGACTCCTGCAGCCGAAGTTGAAAAAATGGGCGCTGGCGGTATATCCGGTAAGCCCGTTACGGCGCGCGCAACCGCCATGATCAAATATATCCACGACAAATCTGCCGGAACCATTCCAATGATCGCTGTTGGAGGTATTCACTCAGCCCAAGACGCACTAGATAAATTAGATGCAGGTGCTTCTTTGGTTCAATTGTACACAGGTTTCATTTATGAAGGTCCGGCGCTCGTTAAATCCATCAACAGCGCCTTATTGAAAAGAGCAGTATAATGAGCATACAAAACGCAGCATTACAAATCACCGAATGTCCGCGCGATGCCATGCAAGGCATCAAAGACTGGATTCCCACCGAACAGAAGGTAGCGTATCTCAATGCGCTTCTCAAATGTGGTTTTGACGTCCTCGATTTCGGCAGTTTTGTATCTCCAAAAGCCATTCCTCAAATGCAAGATAGCGCAGCCGTTCTTGCACAACTTAACCCTTCACCAACAGCCTTACTCGCCATTGTTGCCAATGCACGTGGCGCCGCAGATGCTTGTGTACATGAGCGCATCTCCATTATTGGATATCCGTTTTCGATTTCTGAAACATTTCAGGTGAGAAATACAAATTCTACTACTGCGCAAGCTTTAGAAGGTTTGCAACAAATATCAGACATATGTGCTGCACACGGTAAAAAGTTACGGGTTTACCTTTCCATGGGTTTTGGTAATCCTTATAACGATGCTTGGTCTGCAGCGCTTGTAGCGCAATGGGTAGAAAAATTACAGCGTCAATTTGAAATTGCTGAATTTGCGCTTTCAGACACCATTGGTTGTGCCACAGCAGCCAGTGCTCAAGATTTATTTGAAACATTAAACCAGCAATTTCCTGGTATTCGTTTTGCCGCTCATCTACATGTTGTTCAGGGGCATGAAGCAGCACTGATCAAAGCATGTATTGCAGGAGGCTGTGTACATTTTGATACCGCAATTGGCGGTTTTGGCGGTTGCCCCATGGCCAAAGACGAACTCACTGGAAATCTGGCCACCGAAGCGCTGCTCCATTATGCCGCCCAAACAAATCTAAATCATACCATCGACAGCGCATCTTTCGAAGCGGCTCGTCAATTATCAACTTCAATTTTTTAACCAATGCGAAACAAAAAACTTCTTTGGTTCATCGGTATTCTTTTTGCGCTTATTGTTGTCATCTATTTTTTATTGGACTGGCGATATGGGCTTATGTATGAGCCAAAGAAAAAAACGACAGTAGAAAAGACAGAAGGTGTTCAGATCAGCACGGACTTTAACACGAATACATTTTCAAGTAAGGAAGAAGCCAAAACGCTCAAGAATTTAAGATTTTGTGACAGCACGGTCCAATGGAGCGAAGACCTGAACAAGCCGTCATGTACCCCCAATTTCTTTCGCGTGTTTACTTTGAAAAAGGGCTTGGATTTATCGCAAGGATGCATGGTACTCATGAAAGCGGGTGTCAATCATTTTCCGGTGCGTCGTTTTGTCGTTTATGAGAGAGAAGGCACACAAATGGTGCAAGCCAATGGTTTTATTGGTTATCCTATTGAATTCAGGCCACAAGCTAAAACTTATGACGACGTCGTGATTCGCTTTTTTGAACGTTACGAAGGGCAAAAATACTTTTATAATTGTCTCTTCACCTGGAAGCAAAATCGATATCAATACGTATGTTGTGAACAAATCAACGACGCGAACATCAAGCCTGAAAAGCAAAAGCAAGTCTCTGCTGAAATCTTACAAATCCTCAATGAAAAGCAGTTGGTTTTTTAAAATAGCTTTGCTGCTCTTGTTGAGCGCTTGCATCAACGGCGAACAAACTTACCGTGCCGACCACACTTTTTTACTCAGTGGAGGTAATAGTAAAGTTTGGATGCTCAAAGGAACCCAGCAAAATACCGCGGCGAAGCTCCAGCGCAATTCTTGGGGTGAAGTTTTGTTTGTTTTTTATTTGTCTGGCGAGGTGTTAGTGGGTTCTTTTGGCGATTTAGCAAAAGGAAAATTTGACAAAGGGCACTTCAGCTATCAAGAAGATAAAGAGGAACTCACCATTCGGATTAACACCGAAAAATGGAAATTCAAATTACGTGTTGTTGGCGAAGACAAGCTCGAGTTACAAACGCTAAGCGGTTCTTATTTAGCACCCTATATGCATCTTGTTCCACTGCCAATTCCCAACTAGAATTTTTCAAAAGCACCGAGTCCAAAAAGGGCGAAGTCGTACTTGGCAGGGTCTGTAGGGTCAAATTTTCTTAAAATCTCAATTAGTTCTTCGTTGGTTCTCCAGTCGTTTTGACTTCTCTTGAGTAGGCCTAATTTGCGTGCGATATTTCCGGTATGTACGTCTAGCGGGATCATCAATTGAGAACGGTCAATGCTGGTCCAGAGTCCGAAATCTACGCCGTTTGCGTTTGAACGCACCATCCATCTCAAAAACATGACCAAACGTTTTGCAGCAGAGCCATTGGCAGGGTCAGCAATGTGCTTGAGTGTTCGAGCTTCTAAATGTGGAATAAACCGCTCTCTAAATGCACAAATATGATCAAAGAGTGTGGGGTTTGCTTGACGAGTTGCAAAAGCGGTTTCTAAGTCGCCTTGCCTATAAATGGCTTTTAAGCCGAGCAAGAAACCATTCAAATCTACTTGGTTAAAAGTGCGGTGCACAAATAAAGGGCAGTCGCCATCGTGGTAATTGAGCACATATTGCTGAGGTTCTTGACCTAATATGGCTAAAAGTTTTTCGCCACTTTTGATGATGCTTTGTCGGTTGCCCCAAGCCAAGATGGCCATAAAAAAAGCGACAATTTCTATGTCTTCTTTTTGGGTAAAGCGGTGCGCTAAAGAAATGGGGTCAGTTGCAATGAAAGCAGGCTGTTCGTATTGTTGGGCTTTGAAATCAAGAAACTCTTGGAGTTCTTTATGGGAACCACTAAACGAAACGCCCATCTTTCATGATAAGACTGCGGTCAGCCATTTGTGCAAAAGCTTCGTTATGGGTCACAATGACAAAACTTTGCTTCATTTCGGAACGGAGCTCAAAAAAGAGCTGATGAAGGGCGTTGGCGTTTTCGGTGTCTAGGTTGCCAGAAGGTTCATCGGCAAAGACAAGTGCTGGTTGGTTGATGAGTGCTCGCGCCACAGCGATGCGTTGTTGCTCGCCGCCGGAAAGCGCTTCAGGTTTGTGAGTTGCGCGGTTTTCTAAACCAAAGCGATCGAGGAGTTTTCTTGCAGCTTTTAGTGCGTCTGTTTGGTTGGCGCCGCCAATCATGGCAGGAAGCGCAATGTTTTCTAATGCACTAAATTCTGGTAACAATTGATGAAATTGAAATACAAAGCCCAAGCGCTGATTGCGAAAATGGGAGAGCGCTTTTTCATTGAGTTCAAAAGGATTTTTGCCTTCTATGAGGAGCTGTCCGCTGGTAGGGGTGTCGAGTGTGCCTAGAATTTGAAGCAGCGTTGTTTTGCCTGCACCGGAAGAGCCAACAATTGATATTATTTCAGCAGGTGCCACTGAAAGGTCAATGCCTTTTAAAATTTGTAAATCCCCGTACTTTTTTTTAATACCGCTCGCTTGTAACATTATTGGTCTAATTTGATGCTGTGCCCCATTTTGTCGCGCTTGGTTTCAAGGTAGCGCTCATTGTGGATATTGCTTTGAATTTCTAAAGGAATATTTTCAGTGATTTCTAAGCCATAGCCGATGAGGCCGGTGCGTTTTTTAGGGTTATTGGACATTAATTTCATTTTGCGAATTCCGATAGCTCTGAGCATTTGAGCGCCGATGCCGTAGTCGCGTTCGTCTGGCTTGAAACCTAGTTTTTCATTGGCTTCATAGGTGTCTAGGCCTTCTTCTTGGAGTTTGTAGGCCTTGAGTTTGTTGAGTAAGCCAATGCCACGACCTTCTTGATTCATGTATACAATAGCTCCTTTTCCTTCTCTGTTGATCAGCTCCATTGCTTTGTGTAGCTGAGGGCCACAATCGCAACGGCAGCTGCCAAAGATATCGCCGGTAAGGCAAGAAGAATGCACGCGCACTAACACGGCTTCGTCTTCGGTCCAGGTGCCTTTGGTGAGTACTAAATGGTCTTGATCGGTGCTCTCGTCTTTAAAGGCGCGCAATTGAAAATCGCCATAAACGGTTGGCATTTCAACTTGTACTTGCTCAACAATTAAAGACTCATGTGCAATGCGGTATTTAATGAGGTCCGCGATGCTGATGATTTTCAAATCAAATTTCTTGGCAATATCCAAAAGTTGGGGGAGGCGTGCCATGGAGCCGTCTTCGTTCAAAATCTCGACAATAATGCCCGCTTCTTCAAAGCCAGCTAGTCTAGATAAATCTACGGCAGCTTCGGTGTGCCCAGCACGGCGCAGTACACCACCTTTTCTAGCGCGCAAAGGAAAGATGTGACCAGGTTTACCGAGTTCTTCCGGGCGAATTTTCGGGTCGATCATGGCCAAAATGGTTTGAGAGCGGTCGCTAGCGGAAATGCCTGTGGTGCAGCCGTGGCCAATGAGGTCAACGCTGATGGTAAATGGGGTTTCGTATGCGGCAGAATTGTTACGAACCATGAGTTCCAAGCCAAGTTGATCACAACGCTCTTCGCTAATTGGCGCGCAAATGAGGCCGCGGCCATGTGTAGCCATAAAGTTGATGAGCTCCGGAGTTGCATTGCGTGCTGCAGTTAGAAAATCGCCTTCGTTTTCGCGGTCTTCGTCGTCGACTACAATAACAACGCGTCCTTGCTGGATTTCGTAAATGGCTTCTTCTATTGTATGGAGTGTTTGTGACATAATTGGCTTTTGCTTACGCTTTTGGGATGTGTGTTAAGGTAGAGAGTAGGAAGTTCCAGAATTTTTGAACTGAAGAAATTTGCACGCATTCGTCTGGGGAATGTGCAGCGCGGATATTTGGCCCGAAGGAAATCATGTCAACGCCCGGTAGTTTTTCGCTGAGTAAACCACATTCGAGGCCAGCATGGCATGCTTTCACTTTGGGTTCAGCTTGGAATGTTTCTTGGTAGTGTTGCTTCATGATGTGGAGTATGGCCGAACTTGAATTGGGCTTCCAGCCAGGGTAGTCGCCGCTTTGTTCAACGGTTACACCCATGTTTTCAAAAGCACAACGCACGGCTAAACTTACTTCTCTTTTGGTGCTTTCTACGGAACTTCTTTGTAAAGATTGCGTCGTAAATCTTCCGTTTTGGATCACTACACGTGCCAAAGAGGAAGATGCTTCCACAAGGCCTTCGATGTCGGGGCTCATGCGGTAAACGCCGTTGTGCACGCCACAAAGGGTAGCGATGATTTGCTTCAATACCGAAGACGGAACCGCTTTCAAAGCAGCGGATGCTTCTTCGATTTCCAAAGCAAAATGAGGTTCAATGAGGTGGTATTCGTCTTGAAGCGTTTGCTTGAATTGCGCTGTGATGGTTTGAAGTGCTGAAGCATTTTGTACAGCAACAAGAGCTGTAGCTTCGCGTGGAATGGCGTTTCGCAAGCTGCCTCCATCAAAAGAAAGCAGTTGTATATCCATTTGCTCAGAGATTTCCCAAAGCAAACGCGCTAGCCATTTGTTGGCATTGCCGCGACCTTTGTCGATGTCCATGCCAGAATGGCCACCTAGTAGACCACTGATTTGAATGTTGTATGTGGTGTAACCTGCATGAATAGCAGTTTCTTCGTAGTTATAGAATGTATTGGTATCAATTCCACCTGCACAACCAACTGAAAGTTCGTCGTCGTCTTCGGTGTCGAGGTTCAATAGGATGGTACCGCTTAATAGAGAGGCATCCATTTCTTTGGCGCCGGTCATGCCGGTTTCTTCATCGATTGTAAAAAAAGCTTCGAGCGCTGGATGTGCGATGTCTGTGCTTGCAAGTAGCGCCATGATTGCCGCTACACCGATGCCGTTGTCGGCACCAAGGGTAGTGCCCTTCGCACGGATCCAGTCGCCATCTTGGAACATTTCGATGCCTTGCTGGTCAAAATCAAAAACAGTGTTGGCGTTTTTCTGGTGCACCATATCGAGGTGGCTCTGAAGAATAACGGTTTGACGCTCTTCCATTCCAACTGTTGCCGCCTTTTTAATGACAACGTTACCGATGGCATCGCGCTGGGTGTCTAGCCCAAGCGCATGACCAAAATCAAGCATAAAGGCAATGACGCGTTCTTCTTTTTTGGAGGGTCTTGGTACTGCATTGAGTGCGGCGAAATGTTGCCACAATGCTTTTGGTTCAATATTGCTGAAATCCATCATTAAGGAAATTTGGGGTATTGTTGAAAATCTGGGTCGCGTTTTTCTAAAAAGGCGTGTTTGCCTTCTTGCGCTTCTTCTGTGAGGTAATAGAGTAGGGTGGCGTCACCCGCGAGCTCCATGAGGCCATGTTGGCCGTCTAGTTCTGCGTTCATAGCGCGTTTGATCATGCGAATGGCTAATGGGCTTCTTTTCATAATTGTTTTGGACCATTCTACAACGGTGTCTTCGAGCTGAGCTAAAGGAACTACCTTATTGACCATGCCCATTTTTTCGGCTTCTTCAGCGGTATATTGGTTGCACAAGAACCAAATTTCACGGGCCTTTTTTTGGCCTACGTGACGCGCAAGGTAAGAAGAGCCAAAGCCGCCATCAAAACTGCCTACTTTAGGGCCTGTTTGACCAAAACGCGCGTTTTCAGAGGCAATGGTGAGGTCGCAAACCACATGTAGCACGTGCCCGCCGCCAATGGCATAACCGTTCACCATTGCGATGACTGGTTTAGGCAAAGAGCGAATGGCCTTGTGAATATCTAACACATTGAGCCTAGGAACACCATTTTCTGAAATGTAGCCACCAATTCCTTTGACGTTTTGGTCGCCGCCTGAACAAAATGCTTTATCTCCTTGGCCTGTGAGTACAACAACATTGATGTCGGGGTTCTCGCGGCAAATAGCGAGAGCGTCTAGCATTTCAAAGTTGGTTTCAGGTCTGAATGCGTTGTAAACCTGCGGTCGGTTGATGGTTATTTTTGCAATTCCTTCAAAAAATTCAAATTTAATGTCTTTGTAATTTTTGAGGCTTTGCCAATTTCTTTGAGACATGAGCTAATTTTTGTTATCCAAATACAAAGATAGAACATCCCAAACGACCGAAAGGTTTATTTGGTTAGAAATTCTATCCAATTCGCAAAGAAGTCATGCTGAGGCTGCCTGCCAAAAGCGCATCATTAAATAATTGGATTTCATCTGCGGCATTACTGAGCCCCAAACTATAAATAAGTGGAATGTAGTGGTCGGTTGTCGGGACAGCCATTTTTAAAGCAGCTGGCGCATTGGTTAGGTCGAGAAGGGCTTTGAAATTTCGCGTGTTGATTTGATCATTGACAAACTTTCTGCTTTCTTTTGCCCAGTCGTAGCCATAGCCGATTTCGTTGATGCGGCTGAAGTCAACAGCGCGCAAGTTATGGACAATATTCCCTGAACCAATAATCAGTACGCCGCGCTCTCGAAGTGTTTGGAGCTGTGTGGCGAGCTCAAAATGTTGTTCAAGTGAAAGCTGGTAGTCAATGGAGAACTGCACGACAGGAATCTTTGCGTCAGGATACAAATGCTTGAGTACTGTCCAGGTACCGTGGTCTAAGCCCCACTCATGATCTTCGAGAATGAGGGTTGATGTGATCAGGTTTCTGATATCGCTAGCCAGTTCAGGTGAGCCAGGCGCTGGGTATTGTTGCTCAAACAAAGCCTTCGGAAAACCTCCAAAATCGTGGATGGTTCTGGGGTGTTGCATCGCGGTAACGGCTGTTCCTTTGGTGAGCCAATGCGCCGAGACAACTAAAATAGCTTGTATTTCAGGTAGCGTTTGGGCGATATTTCTGAAGCCGGCTACAAATTGGTTTTCCTCAATGGCGTTCATCGGATTGCCATGCCCAATAAAAAGTACGGGGATAGGTTTGGTTTTTTGTAATTGCGAACTCCAATTGGAAAGTTGTTTCAAGGATGTCATGGTAAAGCCTAAAGTGCTTAATGTCAGTAAGGAAGTAAATTCTCTTCGCTTCATTTTTCAAAGGTAGGGTTCTTTTTTGTCTGGGAAATTGATATAGGTTAAGCATTCGCGTGCAACTTTTTTTCAAAGTCGTCCGTCAATCTACTGATGCCCTTTTGGGAAAGCCTTATTAATTTAGCCACATGAAACAAATCTACTTGTATTAACCTAAACCGGGCTTTGGTCCATTAAAAAATGCAAGTCGTATGAGTAATTATTTGGGTGCCCGCATTCGCGTGGCTTTTGTAGAATCTGATGTCATTTTTAGAACAGGCTTGCGTGCCTTATTAGAGCCGCGCAGCGATTTTGAATGGGTAGGCGAGGCCCAAAGTCTGAGTGACTTTCGAGCGCGTTATACCGGGGTTGGCATTCAAGTCGTCATGATCGACGCAGATCTTTTACAAGATTTAGATCAAGTCTACATCAATTTTTGGATGTCTGCCTGGCCCAATGCCAAGTTCTTGTTGTTGGTTCCTAACTTCAAATCAGCAATGGTGCCGCTGTTTTTAAAATGGGGCTTTCATGGGGTGGTCAATAAATGGAATATGCATGAAGAAGCGGTAGCCGCCTTTCGTCAGGTTTTTTTTCAAAATTCCTATTTGCATCCCAACACCAAGCGCATGCTAGATGCCGAGCGCCGCACCATTCGTACCTTAGAGCGTATCACCGCGCGTGAAATCGATGTCATTAGAGGCATTTGTCAAGAAAAAACCTGTCGTGAAATTGCCCTCGACCTCCAAATTTCGCCCCGCACCGTCGAAACACACAAAATGCGTATTATTGAAAAACTCGACGTGCGCAACACTGCCGGCATCATTGTACACGCCGTGCGCCTGGGCATTATTCCTTAAATACCAAGGAGTCTCTAACGAAAACTAGCGAATTTCAATTTCGTCCAAAAACAGCCATGGCGTGTTGCCCGCGCCTGGCTCACCGCTCGGAATTTTAGAAATGCCGTAGAGGGTCACATGGATTTGTTTCACGTGTTTATCCTTGACTTCAATTTGTATGAATTCATCTGTAGAATAGCCATCTGCTATACCATTTCCACAACCATATTTGTTTAAAGTAATCATGTAGGTCTGTGCCGCCCAAATCCAACTATTCGGATCGTGAAGGGTATGGATCCTGATTTCTTTGACCTTGATGGGTTTTTCAAAAACAAGATCAAAAGACACGCTGTCGCTTTCAAAACCTAGCCATTCGTGGCCTTTCCATGGACGTGCGGCCAATTGGCCATCGACAATAGTGAGCGATCCGTTGTCGTATTTCGGACTTGGCGGCGTTTGAAAAACAATTTGAGCCCCCAATGCTTTGTGTGCAATCACGTCCATTTCTTTAGAAGGCAAGTTCGGACCTTGGTCCACTATTATTTGAACGGTTTTGGTTTTTCTCTTGGCCGCTTTGATATCGGCTAGTACTGTAGCATAAGCAATGATGCCTTTTGCAGGTAACTTTTCAATCAAAATTCCCCAACCCAGTGCTCTTGTTGTTTTGATTTCGGGTTTGAGACAACTTTTGGAGAAATTCACATTTTTAGCGCTTAAAAATGGAAAATGATAGGTCGTTAGTTTGGCAAAAAAATCTTCGTAAGTGGGCTTTGTCTCGGACCAAAGTGCGGTGCTGAGGGCAATGGTTCTTGGGTAGGTCATGTATTCCAATTGCGCCATATTCGGGATGTATTCGGTCCAGAGGTTGCCTTGCGCGCCAAGCACATAAGCGGCGTCAGCGGTAGTCATGTCTGGCGGAATCGGGTCAAAGGAAAGGACTTTTTCTAGAGAAGTGAAGCCGCCGATGGCAAGGGGTTCTTCGGCGCCACGGCCTTGATAGTGGTCAAAATAACAATGAGAACCTGGGCACATGACCACATAATGGCCCTGCGCTGCAGCGGCTTTTCCGCCCTCATAGCCGCGCCAAGACATCACAGTGGCGTTGGGGGAGAGCCCGCCCTCGAGAATTTCATCCCAACCAATGAGTTTTTTGCCATTTTGCGTCAAAAATGCATCCATGCGCCCAATGAAATAACTTTGTAGTTCGTGTTCATCGTGTAGGCCGTTTGCTTTAATCACGGCCTGACAATTCGGACATTCTTTCCATCTTGTTTTTGGTGCTTCATCTCCTCCCACGTGTATGTATGCACTCGGGAAAAGCGGCAATACTTCTTTTAAAACGTCTTGTAAAAACAAAATGCTTTCTTCTTTGGCGCAGAATATATCGTCAAAAATGCCCCAAAGGCCTTCGACGCCTTGCACTTGGCCGGTGCAGGAGTATTGTGGGTAAGCGGCAAGCGCAGCTCTGGCGTGGCCAGGCATTTCAATTTCCGGAACTACATTAATGAAACGTGCGCCTGCATAATTCACGATGTCCTTGACCTCTTCTTGGGTATAAAAGCCACCGTAGCGCGTTTTGTTGTAGGTGCGCGGCTGGGTGGTGTAATGGTTTTCCACTGTGGAGTCGCGCCAAGCGCCTACTTGTGTTAAAAGTGGATATTTTTTAATTTCAATGCGCCATCCTTGGTCGTCGGTGAGGTGCCAATGCAAGGTGTTGAATTTGTAATAAGCCATGAGGTCAATAAAGCGCTTGACTTCATTGACCGTGAAAAAATGCCTAGACACATCGAGGTGCAGGCCGCGCCATTGAAATTCGGGGTAGTCTTTGACGAAGCATTTAGGAAAACTCAATTGGCCATCTTGCTGTGTGCTCAATTGCAACAAAGAAACCCAAGCATAAAAACAAGAGGCTTCGCTTGAATAGGAAATAGTGATGCGATCGGCAATATTGATACTGTAAGAATCTTGCTTCACATTGGTAAGCTTTTTAAATTGCACCATTGGGTTTTGGACAAATGGTGAAACTTGGATGTTATTGGCCCAAAGTGCATAATCTGTGAATGCAGCTTTCAAATTGGGGGTTATTTCAGACGGGTCGATGAGCAGGTTGCCGCTGCAAACAAACTGACCGTTTGTGGGTTGGTATACAGCCGGAGTGGGTAAGATCGGACAATCTTGAGCCGAAGCAAAAAGTGAAAGAAGTCCAAATGCGAGGAAGAAGCTAAATTTTAACATGCCCTAAAATTAATGAATTCAAACAGATGACTAACTTTGTACAAAGTTCATTCATGAAAGTATACAACAATATCCTCGAAACCATCGGCAATACCCCATTGGTGCGCATCAACAAACTCACCAAAGAGCTCTCAGCTCAGGTGCTGGCAAAAGTAGAAACCACCAATCCGGGCAACTCCGTCAAAGACCGCATGGCTGTCAAGATGATTGAAGACGCTGAAAAAGCTGGTATTTTAAAGCCAGGCGGTACCGTTATTGAAGGCACCTCAGGCAACACAGGTATGGGATTGGCATTGGCTTGTATCATCAAAGGATATAAACTCATTTGTGTACTCAATGACAAACAATCCAAAGAGAAAATGGACATTTTGCGTGCTGTCGGCGCCGAAGTTGTTGTTTGCCCTACGGCTGTTGAACCCACAGATCCGCGCTCTTACTATTCAGTTTCACGCCGTTTAGCTACTGAAATACCAAACTCATGGTATGTCAATCAGTACGACAACCTTTCCAACAGAACTGCGCACTACGAGCAAACAGGCCCCGAAATTTGGGAACAAACCGAAGGTAAAATCACGCATTTTGTGGTGGGGGTGGGTACAGGCGGTACCATTTCAGGAGTTGGTCAGTATCTCAAAGAAAAAAATCCAAATATTCAAATTTGGGGAATCGATACATATGGCTCTGTTTTCAAGAAATACAAAGAAACAGGCATTTTTGATGAAAATGAGATCTACCCTTACATCACAGAAGGCATCGGCGAAGACATCTTGCCTGCCAACGTAGATTTCGATGTCATTGACCATTTTGAAAAAGTGACTGACCGCGATGCGGCCGTTTATACTAGAAGGCTCGCTCGCGAAGAAGGCATTTTTGTCGGAAACTCCGCAGGGGCGGCCATCAAAGGGCTCTTGCAAATGGGTGCCAAACTCACCAAAGACGATGTAGTAGTAGTTTTGTTCCACGACCACGGTAGCCGTTATGTGGGTAAAATCTTCAACGACGAATGGATGCGCGAACGCGGTTTCCTCGAAGAAAACCTCCTGACCGCTGGCGATTTAGTAGCCAAACACGGCAACAAACCACTCGTTTCGCTTTATGCGGAAGAACTCGTTTCTCATGCCATTGCTAAAATGCGCAATTTCGATATTTCTCAAATTCCTGTCATGAAAGACGGTCAATACGTTGGTTCTATCGACGACAGCCATTTATATCAAGTCCTCATCGATAACCCAGCCTTGCGCGATGCCCCAATTTCTTCCCTGATGTCAGCAGCTTTCCCTGTAGTGCATGCGAATACACCTGTAGAAGAGCTCTGCAAATTGATATCCAAGCAAGTTCCTGCGGTCTTGGTTGCCCTAGACAACGGTAAGCACCATATTGTGTCGCGTTACGACGTTATTGCTGCAATGGCCTAAGCGCATGCGCATTGTTTCTTTGGTTCCGTCTTTAACCGAATACCTCTGGTCCTTGGGTCTAGAGCATGAGGTCGTCGGGATCACTAAGTTTTGTATTCATCCAAAAGAATGGTGGCAGCGCAAAACACGGGTAGGGGGTACCAAGAAGGTTAACTTTGAAACCATTGACGCGCTTCAACCAACCCTCATTATTGCCAACAAGGAAGAAAACACCAAAGAAGACATCGAGCAGTTGCAGCTGCGCTACACAGTTTTAGTTACGGACATCAATTCCCTTGAAGAAGCATACCACTTTTTACTTGAAATTGGTCAAAAAGTGCAGCGTGAAGAAAAATCAATTTCACTTGTAGGACAAATTAAGACGGCTTTTCAAAGCCTAGAAAATATCTGGCAAAGGTCCACTTTTCTTTATTTCATATGGAAAGACCCTTATTTTGTTGTGGGGCCGCAAACTTACATTCATGCTTTATTGACCCATTTTGGCTTGCTTAACTATTGTGAATTCGAGCGTTATCCTGATTTAGACCAGGTGCTCGCTCACAAGACTTCGCTTGCCAATACAGAGGTTATCAACCCAGATTACATTTTCTTGAGCTCAGAACCTTTTCCTTTTGAAGCCAAACATGTTGACGAAGTACAGGCGCTTTTTCCAAGGTCTAAAATTGTCCTTGTAGATGGAGAAATCTGTTCTTGGTATGGTTCCAGGATGCGCATGACACCTGCATATATAGAACAAGTTCTAGCTTTGTAAGCTTATCAGGTCGGTTGTAATGCTTTATTTTTGGTATGAAAATTGCTAAAATGAGCCCGATGTTACAAAAATTGCTTTTTGTTTTTCTTTTTTTTAGCTTCAATTCTTGGGCTCAGCGTTTTCAGGTGCTCGATAGTAATCTGCATGAAGGCATCGCTTTTGCAAAAGTATATCCAGAACTTTCTGCTCCTTTATTGACAGATATCAATGGTTATTTTGAGCTCTCTAATACCAATCAAAGCATCAGGATTCGGGCACTCGGCTATCATGATACCACAATTGTGCTTTCAAATCTCGTTTCTGACTGGCTCTATTTACGCTCCAAAACGCAAGAAACGCAAGAGATTGTAGTGGTTCCTGGTGTCAATCCTGCACTGCGCATCATGGAACAGGCCATTCAAAACCGAAAAGCCAACCATCCACAAGCCCACGGCGGTTTTATCGCCGATCAGTATAGCAAGTTTATTTTCGACCTCGACGACGCAACACGCCGCAAAATGGCCGATACCATTATTGCCCCGACCGATACCTCTAATTATGAGTTTAAAAAATTCGTTGATCAACAAGCTTTTTTTATTTCTGAAACGAAGTCTAGTCATTATTTTGAACCTCCTTATCGCGAGAAAGAAATCATAGAAGCTTTTCGAGTTTCTGGTTTTAGCGACCCAGCTTTATCTAGTATTGCACAAGGATTGCAATCTTTTCATTTTTACGAAATACAGCTCGAAATCTTAGGTTTGAAATACCTTAGCCCATTGGCGCCTGGCTCTTTAAACCGTTATTTTTATTCTTTAAAAGACACGACTATCAATGGATCTGACACCACTTTTACTATTTTCTTTAAACCCAAAAAAGGCACAGATTTCGAGGGTTTAACGGGTCAGTTGTATATCAACACCAACGGCTATGCAATTGAAAAAGTCAAGGCGATGCCATATAACCCTCCGCCTAGCGCAAATAGGGTGGCGATCATTCAAGAGTATCAACTCATCGATGCGAATAAGTGGTTCCCAAAACAACTCAGTACTGAAATTTATTTGCCGTTTATACAACTTACATTTGACTCTATTCCTGCGGTTATTGTAGGGAAAGGTCTCAATGTGGTCAAAGCTGTTCGCTTTAATCCGGCCGAACTCGACAAAGTTAAGTTTCAACAAATAGCAGTAGAAACCCTCCCCAACGCCGCCAAAAAGCTAGATGATCAGCAGTGGGATAGCGTGCGCGTTGAGCCTCTTTCCGAAAGGGAAATAATGACTTTCAAGCAAATAGATTCGCTGTCCAAAGCCCAGCACTTTGACGAAAAACTCAAGATTGCGAAAGTGCTGCTCACCGGTAAAATTCCTTTAGGTTATTTTCAAATCGATGCCACTAGGTTTCTGAAATACAATGCTTTTGAGCGCACCCGGATAGGGCTAGGTTTAGAAACTTCAGCCCGATTATCAAAGCATTTGACACTAGGCGGGCAGTTTGGCTACGGATTAAACGACGCGCGCATCAAGTATGGTGCTTATGTCAACTGGCAAATAGGAGCCAATCAGAAGCTCAGTCTAAAAGGATTCAGAAGTTTAGATATAGCCGAAGTTGGCGGCCCAATTATGTACCAAACAAGTCTGTTCTACAAACAAGATGTAACGCGGTATCTCTACGCCACCAACATGGCTTATCAGGATAAGCTTGGTTTGGAGTTATCTGCCCGCATTCAAGCCAACAAACGCCTGGAGTTCGAGACGAGTTTGCAGCGCAACAACTACACCGATGCCTATGCGTATGCAGGGCAAACGGCTTCGCAAGTCTTGGTGAGCAGACTCGGCTTCAGCTGGGCAATTAGAGAAAAGTCTTCTTTTATTGGAGATGTACTTTTGCCCAAGTCAAGCCCTTATCCCAAGATCCAACTACAATTCGAACATGCTTGGTATTTAAAAGACTGGACAAGTCCTGATCTTGTGTTCAACAGATTGCAAATCAATATATTTCAGCTATTGACAATTCCTGGAACTGGTATTTTGAATTGGAATGCGCGTTTTGCTGTAACAGACCGAGCTACACCTTTACTATATCAAAATGCGATTTCAGCGAGTAGAACTTATGGCCAATGGATGGGCATTAGCGTAGCGAATACCTTTGAAACACTTTCTAGTACTGCTTTTTATCACCAGACACAGCTACAACTTTTTGCAAGATTCATACTCAATTCTTGGCGTACAAAAGCGTCTTGGAATGAGCCTCAACTTGGTTGTCATTATGCGTTTGGTTGGGGAACCATGTCGGATCAAACTGTGCATTCCACCACATTCTTAACAATGAATAGAGGATACCAAGAAGCAGGCGTTCTACTCAACGGATTGTATGTCAGCGGACAGTCTAGTTTTGGAATTGGTGTGTTCAGTAGTTTTGGTTATTATGCGTCCAAGGATTGGAAACAAAATATTGTGCCGAAATTTTCCTTGGGTTATGTATTCTAGCCTAAAAGTCAAATAGCGTAGGCATGTCAGAAGCTGGTTTTGGCTTTTCGACGCTTTGTTTTCTGGGTGTAGCAATTGGAGCAGGTGTTGGTTGAATTAGAGCAAGTGTTGGTTCCTTTTCGAGGGTAGGCGTTGCCATTTCTTGAGCTGTCTCTTTTTGAACAGGCATGCT
>CANHBA010000016.1 GCA_947458985.1 Flavobacteriales bacterium | reverse complement strand
TAACAATAAAAAAGAAAAAGTGTTCAAATGACACTTTGAACACTTTTTCTTTTGATTACCAATAAGTTAAGTATTACATCAAACAAACTACCACTTCAATTTGGTCTGAATTGTTTTAGGAACACCATCTTTATGCAGATAAATATTAATGGTTTTGTATTTGAAGTAATTTTCAGACACATACAAGTAGCCTTGTGGTAGGTTGCTTGTGCCCCATGAATTTTTTACTAAGAAATAGCGGGTGCCGTTTTGGTCTTGGAAAAGTCCAACGATATGCATGCCGTGGTCATCGGTGGTGGTTTTGTTGTCGTAGCCTTTTTGACGAAGCTCAGGTGTAATGACCATTTCCTTCATTGGTTCTAAAAATGCATTAGACTTGCGCTCAGCACCTGCATTATTGAATCGTTTGTCATCTTTACCAATGACTTCTATCATACCTGGATCAGCAGGGACAATAGCTAAACCATTTCTAAAGCTGAATCCATTTTCAGAGACGTCGGCACCCCAAGCAATTGTATAACCGTTTTTGAGCGCATGAATAGTGGTTTCGACGAGGTCTTCCATACCAACATTATAGCTCGTGCCCCAAGCCCAGTTGTCTGGAATTTCGAGCATGCACTGGCTATACATCGGATGATTTGTAAAGGAAGTAAGAGATACATAGTTTTTCATGTCCAAACCTAAAGATGCAGCATAAGACTTTGGTGTGTAGCGTTGGCCGTTGTATTGGAAGGTTTCGATGTCTTTACCGATGTACATGTCGAGCATACTGTTGAACTTGCGCTTCCAGTCGTCGGTGATGCCTTCTGGGCTGCCCAATCGTGCAATGATGTCTGTCATGACAGCATTGAGTTGATTGAACATTTCGCCATGATTGTACTTATCTGAACCGTTCAGCCCAGTGTACACTTCATAAGGTACAATTCCAAATTTTTCGATGACGAGTGGTACATCGTGGAAAGCGCCACCTTCACTAAAATTGATTTTACCATCCATGCGAATGTACTTTTCAGCCTTGCATTCATATGCTTTGCGCACTACAAACATTTCGGATAAAATAACTGGGTTTTTTGCACCTAAACGCTGGATTTCTGACTCAAAGAAGCTGGTTGCTGAAAAAGACCAGCAGGTTCCGGTCTGGCCTTGGCTTTGAACAGGTGTGGCATCTAGCTTAACGAGTTGCTTGAATTGGTATTGACTGCCCTCTACATTGGTTGTTTGCGCAACAAGAAGGGTTGTACTGATCCCGATGGATAGTATAAAACTGAAGATTTTTTTCATGCGTAAATTTTAGTTGTTGAGTACCCAGCCTTGCAAACCACGTGCCGCAGCTTGTTGCTGGATTTGTTGAAGTTCTGTTAGATTTTGAGCTGCCCCAGCGCTCACCTTCGTGAGTGGGCCATTTTGGATAAGCCTAGCGGCAAAGCCATCGCGCTGCAATTTAAGCTGAAGGGTTTGAGCGTTTTGTAAGTTTGAAAAACAACCCACAATAAAGTCATAGGCAGCAGCTGTTGCTATTGGCATTGGCGCTGGAGTAGGAGCTGGAGCTGGAGCTGTGCTATTTTCAGCAGGAATTTGAACCCGAAATGGGTAGCCAGGTTGCCATTCATAGGTTTCTAGACGTGCACGCTCTTTAAGTACAAATTCCAAATTTGAATTGCTTTTTAAAGGAGCGGATTCGAGATGGAGATTTGTTTTGTTGTAAGCAGGTGCACCTTGCTTATGCAATGGATTGAAGTCCGAAGACGAAAACAAGCCAGACTGCAAGGCGTTTGTCTGGGTTGGAATCCAGAATGAATAAAAAGCGAGCGGTAAAAAGCATGCTGCTGCGGCCACTCGCGCCCATTTGATTTTTGAACCGCCAACGACGGGTTCTAACTCAATTATTGGGCTCTCCTCTACTATTTCGACTGGTTTAGAAACAAAATTGAGGTTTGTTAGTCCGTAGGAAGAAAGCAGTAAATTAAAGAAGCGGTCTTGTTCAAAAGAGATTTGGCCATCAGACTGGCGCGTGAATGTACCGAGCTTCGCAAGTTTGATGGTTTCACCATTGAGCAACTGGCGTTGCATGGCGTCTGTAAAGGCTTGCAATTGCCCTTTCGCATCTTCGTAATATAGACCATACTGACGGGCGTATTCAGCTAAAAGAAGACCGTCGTCAGTGAGTAAAAAACGATTGAAGAGTAAGGCTTTTTTGGGTGGGCTTAGGATTCCTTTTTGGAGGTCTAGCTCAGCCGAAACTTGCTTGGCCACAAAACCACCAAAACCTGGTACCACGACACAATTGTGTCGGAGTAAAAGTTGAATGACGATATCTTCAAAACCCTGCATCTAACAAATTTACGAAAGTCTGAGCAGATTACAAAAAAGGCAATACTTTTTCTAAATCGTCGGGCACATCGATGTTTGGCGTTTCGATGTTGGTTGTGATGAGGCGAATGTTGTAGCCGTAGTATAACCATCGCAATTGTTCGAGCGACTCTGCTTGTTCGAGCGCGCAAGGGGCAAGACCAGCTATACGGGCTAGTGTTGGTGCGGTATAGGCATACAGGCCAATATGTCTGAGCCAAGGGAAGTGCTGCTCTTTGGCGTAGTGGGTATTTGGCAACGCACTTCTAGAGAAGTAAATCGCGTTGTGGTGGCAATCGGAAATCACTTTGATGCGATTGACATTTTCTAAATCGGCAGGGGTGACATCTGGGTGCACTAAAGTTGCGATTTTAACCTCAGGGTCTTCAAAAGCACTCAGCAGTTGATCGAGTTGGATAGCTGACACAAGGGGCTCATCTCCTTGGATATTGATAACGACGTCGTAATCTGGAAATTGAGAAAGCACCTCCGCGCAACGATCTGTTCCGCTTTGATGCAAGGAACTTGTCAAGAGTGCTTGCCCGCCAAAACGCAGTACTTCTTGATAAATACGCTCGTCGTCGGTGGCCACTAAGAGTGCATCGAGGAGGGTTGCTTTTTGAGCACCTTCATATACGCGCTGTATCATTGACTTTCCTTTGAGATCGATAAGCGGTTTACCAGGAAACCTTGATGAGCCGTAGCGTGCAGGAATAACACCAAGTACTTTCATTAAAATTTGGCTTGAAGTTGGACAATGAAGTTGCGTGGTGCTTGGATATCTCCTGGGCGAGAAGTAACCTCAGCATTCAATAAATTATTGACGATAAACGAAATGCGGTATTGGTTTTTGAGGGTGTAGGCAAAGCGCGCATCGAATACTAAATTGCCCCCATTGAATTGCTGACGATATGCTTTTAGACCCGGAAGTATATATACTTCTGAGGTGAGCGAAGGGTCGAGGTCGTCTTCAAAAACACGGTCGATATTGCGCATGAAACTGTTGTAACGCATGGAAGCGCCAAAGCTTAACTTTTGATAATTTGCTTCGATATCGGCCTTTGCCAAATGCTTGAAACGATATTTGAGCATGTTGGTGGTGGTATCAGAGAAGTTGGCGGTATACTGAGGGTTGTCATTGAGAGATATTGGATTCATGTAGGTATAACCAATGAGGGAAACCAACTCTACTTTTCCAAGTTTACCAGATGAATTAAAGGAGAGATCTAGACCAGAAATGCGGGCTTTTTCGGCATTTTGAGCTTGGAAACCCACCCAGTCACCGATGTTGTATTGGCCACTTGTCAAGAATTGGATGTCTTCAGCAGAAGGATTGAGTGGATTGAGTGGCTGTTGGGTAATTGGATTGAAATAAACGAAGGAGAATTCCATCATGTTGCTGTACTGATTGACAAAAAAGGCAGCGTCAAGCATTGCTTTCCAATTGCCAATTTTGAAGCCTTGTTTGATACCGATTTCGCCGGCCCAACCGATTTCTGGTCGGAGTTCGGGATTAGGGAATATATTGAGCGCGCCGACAGATGTTTGGGTAAAACGCTCTGCTACGCTTGGGTAACGAATGCCCTGACCAAAGCTAGCGCGCAAGTGAGTAAAAGGCTTGAGCTCGTAATGCAAGCCTGTTCGCAATACAGGATAAACCGGAACAAACAATGAATCTTTGCCTGGAAGTTGAAATTGAGAGTCGGGTTTATTGCCGTCCATTTCAAAATACTCTAGGCGAACCCCAGCACTGAGGTCGAGTTTGTTTTTTTGGTATTCTAATTGCGAATAAGCCGCATAATTTTGAGAGTTATGATTGCCAAAAAGCTGAGAAATAACTACGTTTTGAATAGCCGTGACACCTGCACTCAAGGTGCTGCCTTGACCAAATTTATGCTGAAAGGTGTAGTCGGCGTAAGAAATAGTGGCTGCATTACTTTGGCTGGCATTGCTGAGATTTTCGTTAGACACCCAATATAGACGCGTTTTGAGCTGATGGAGGTTGTTGCGTTTATCAATGTACTTGGCGTATGGATCAAGAAACAAGCGCTGGCCAAAGTTATAGCTCAGGGTAGAGGCACCGGCTGTGGTGTCGCCATAACCACTTGGCGTATAACCTAAGGAGTCGTTTTGCCAAATGAGGAAGTTTCCGGTCTTTTGAACTTGAAAGTTGTAGCCAAGGCCAGCCTTAAGGCGCTTGTCTAGGATTGCTTTGGCGTAAATAGTACCAGAAACGCGCCCACGAAACTCAGACTCGCCAATGCGGTAGCCATCGTTGTGGTAGCCAGTTGTTGAAATGGTGTAGCCAAAACGCTTTTTGAGTGCGCTGTGAAAAACCTCTAGTTGCTGATTCATTGGTGGTGTAGACCACCATTTGAGCGAGCTACGGCGCGGCGCACCATAAAGGCCATATTGCATTTTTACTTTGGTGACCGGCTCTAAGGTGGGCTCTTTTTCGGCGAGCGCAATAACACCATTGAGGGCCCCGCTTCCATAGAGTACAGACGCAGCGCCTTTCATGACCTCTACTTGACTGGCTTGTTCCATTGGGATGGCATTCCATTGGGTATCGCCGGCGTAGCCAGAAAGCAAAGGCATGCCATTCCAGAGCAACAGCACGCGACTACCCGTGCCGTAGGCAAAGCCGGAGCCGCCCCGTATGGAAACCTGGCCATCCATTGTATATACGCCTGGGGTTTGGTCAACGGCTTGTTCTAGATCGGTGATACCTTTGTTGTCGATGAGCTGTGGGCGCAGGATTTCCATTGATACAGGAATTTCTTCAATGGCCTGACGGCGCTTACCAGCACTGACTACCACCGTTTTTTGATCCTGAACTTGCCCTTGTAAAGCCACGCGTAGCATGGTGTTCGTTGCTTCTTTGATAAGAATGGTATCCGAGATATAAAAAGGAGCTTTTACAATTAGTTCTAATGGCAAAGTAGCCGGTTTGAGCATAAAAACGCCATTCTGACTCTTCATAGGAGCTGTTCCTTTTACGCTGATAAAAGCCTCTTCGATGCGCGCATTGGTTTGCGCATCTAATACTTCAATTTGAATATTTTGGGCAATAAAAGAACCGCTGATCAAAAGAAAAAATACAAGTATATATTTCATAGTGTAGGATGAGTAGGTTTCTGCGAATTTAAAGGATTTAGCGGACTTTCACATCCGTATTTTTACAGAACATACTGTAACTGAACAACAAAATTTCTCGGCGCTTGAATGGCGCCTGGGCGACTGACATACTCTGCATTGGTTACGTTATTCAATATAATGTTGCACTTGAATGCTTCGGTTATCGAATAATTAATGCGAAGGTCAAATACGGGCACTCCTTTATTGAATTGAGCTCTATAATTAGCCATGCCCACGAGAATTTCCTGTCCGAGTACGCCGTCTTCAAAAGCTAAATCAATATTGCGCATGTAGGAATTGTAGCGGGCTGAAAAACCAACGCCAAATTTTTTGTAATTGCATTCGATATCTGCCTTGGCCAAATGCTTGAAACGGTATTTGAGCATGGAGCCTGTTGTATCGGAGAAGGTAGCTGTGTAAATTGGATCGGTATTCAAGCTGATCGGATTCATATAGGTATAACCAAGTAACGTAAGCACCTCTACCTCTCCTATTTTGCCGGAACTATTCATAGAAAATTCGATGCCTGTGATGCGTGCGCGCTCTGCATTTTGTGCTTGAAATCCGACCCAATTATTCAGATAATTAATTGCTGTTGGATCCGTCGTTTGCAGAAAAGCCATAGTGTCGGGCTTGAAAACTCCAAAAGCAAATTCGGTCATGTTGTCGTAGGCATTGATAAACCCAGCGACATCTAGCATTGCCTTCCACTTGCCCAACATTACAATTTGCTTGAGTCCGAGCTCGGCTGCCCAACCGCGTTCTGCAAGCAGATCTGGATTTTGAAAAATCCGCAAACCACCAACGCTCGTGGAAATATAGCGCTCAGCTACTGCAGGGAAGCGAATGCCCTGCCCGTAAGAAGCGCGCAAATGAGTGCTTTTTTGCAAAGCATAATGCCCGCCAAATCTAAAAATAGGATAAACTGGCAAGATGCGTCCTGCCCAATTGAAATTGGTTTCAGGTGTTTGATTGTTGAGTTGACAGTATTCTAGACGCAAGCCTGCTTGTAAATCTAGCTTCCCTTTAGACCATTCGGTTTGCTGGTAAATCGAGAAATTTTTACTGAAATGATCGCCGAAAATATAACTCGTAATTTGGCTTGTGTTCGAAGTAGCGCCAAAGGCGAAATCAAAATGTTTGGTTTTTTTACTCGCTTGGTAATCAGCATAAAACATTTGCCCCAAAGAAGCGTCTACATAGACAAGGCCATTGCCAGTTGTTGTCAGGTAATAGCGTGTCCTCAGCGCGTGCTTGACCTTGTTTTTAGAAACGTAAATCAAATATGGGTCTAGGCTGAAGCGCACGGCCCGCTGCTCACTTAAAGTATTCGCTAAGGCTTGATAACCCATTGAATCATTGCGCCACAAAATAAAAACCCCTTCTTCTTGGGCCTGTACATGGAAAGAAAGCCCTGTTTTCAATTGCGGAATTTTTTTTGAGAAATACGCATAGGTTCCGTGTATGCGCGCGCGCAATTCGTGATCTCCTTCACGATAACCTTTATCTCTAAATGCATTAACGCCTAGCGTAAACGCATGATTCTCTTTGCGTTTTGCAGCATAGACATCGACCAATTGGAATGTGGGAGCTGCACCCCACCATTTCATGCTCGGTCGTGGAGGATTGCCATAAATGCCATTTTGAACTTTGATAGAAAGGGCACCGTCGAGTGGAGCCTCCTTTTCGTTCATCGCAATAATACCGTTGAGCGCTCCACTTCCGTAAAGTACAGATGAAGCTCCTTTTATGATTTCTATTTGCTCTGCATGCTCCATCGGCACTGCATTCCATTTGACATCGCCAATATCTGGCGATAACATCGGCAAGCCATTCCAAACCAACAAGACGCGGCTTCCGGCGCCATAAGCATAACCTCCGCCACCTCGGATTGAAACTTGGCCATCCATTGTAAAAACACCAGGGCTTTGGCCCACAGCTTGTTCGAGGTTAGAAAACCCCTTGTTGGCAATAAGTGAGGGACGCAGTACTTCCATCGAAATGGAAACCTCTTCTACGTTTTTTTCAAATCTTCCGGCACGGACATATACGGCTTTCTCATCTTTGGTTCTCGAACGAATGCTGTCCTTTTGAAGGTCTTGTGAAAAAACACAAATAGGGAAAAAAATGACTAATAGTATCGTAAATATTACTGAATGCATTGCTGTTTGTTCGTTCTAACTTTACCCGAAGCTATTAAAAAAATGGAACACTCAGACCAACTTTATCAAATTGCCTTTTCTCAACTGCATGGCATCGGCCCAGTTCGTGCGCGGCGCATTCTCAAATTACTCGAGCACCCGCGCGATTTTTTTCAAATGAACTTCAATACGCTCCAACAATTGACAAGCGTGCCCATTGCCCAACTCGAAAAAACAGACCGCTCAAGTGCACTTTTAAGAGCACAAGGGCAAATTCCTTACCTAGACAACCAAAACCTCAGTTACCATTTCATCACCGATGCATCTTACCCCACCAGACTCAAACACTGCGACGACGCACCAATTGGGCTGTTTTACAGAGGCATCGAGCCAAGTTGGCAAAAACCAAGGTGTATCGCAATTGTTGGCACCCGTCAGCAAACGCCATATGGCAAGCAGCTTGTCCAAGCACTCATTTCTAATTTACCCAAAGATATTTTGGTGATCAGCGGGCTTGCTAAAGGCGTAGATGCGGAGGTGCATCAGCAATGTCTCGACCACGGTTTGGCAACCATTGGGGTGCTAGGTCATGGTGTTGACCGCATTTATCCGGCTTCAAATCAGAAACTTGCCTTAGAAATGATCAAAAATGGAGGGCTGCTTTCTGAGTTTCTGATTGGCACCAAACCAGACCGCATGCATTTTCCGATGCGCAACCGAATTATTGCAGGTTTAGCCGATGCAGTTGTCGTTATTGAAAGCAACAAAAATGGGGGGTCTTTGATCACCGCCGAACTCGGCAACGACTACAACCGCGAGGTATTTGCCTTTCCCGGCCCCATTCACCAATTGCAATCAGAAGGCTGCCATGCCCTGATCAAAAATCAGCAAGCCCATCTGCTCACCTCTGCCGAGGACCTGCTTCAAACTATGAATTGGACCAATCATCAAGAAGCGCGTAGCATCCAAGATCAGCTCGAATTGAGTAGCATTCAAAAAGAAATTCTCGCTCAGTTCAAAACCAAAAACGCCTGGACCATCGATGAACTCGCTCAAAGTACAAACCAACCAGTTTCGCACATCAGCAGCGCACTTTTTGAACTTGAATTAAAAGGAGTACTTGAAAATAAAGGTGCAAATAGATACTTATTGCCCTTGTAATTTGCAAAACCTGCGTAACTTTGCAGCAGTTCATTAAAATAAACTTATTAAGAAAGGTGGAGGGACAGGCCCTATGAAACCTTGGCAACCTCACATCCTTGTAAAGGTGCCAAATCCGATCCCAATTTGGGAAAAGATAAGTTGAAACGCGCTGTTTCTACCTTTCGCCAAGCAAATTATGACCAACAGCGCATTACAATTAGCCATTCAGCAACGCATTCTCGTCTTAGATGGCGCCATGGGCACCATGATCCAACGCCACCAACTCGAAGAATTTGATTTTCGAGAAGGCGCTTTTGAAGAGCACCCCATGTCTTTGAAAGGCAACAACGATTTACTTTCTATTACAAGGCCTGAAATCATCAAAGATATCCACCGCGCCTACTTATCTGCTGGTGCCGACATCATCGAAACCAACACATTTTCTGGCACCACCATTGCACAAGCCGACTACCATCTTGAAGACGCCGTCTATCAAATTAATTTTCAGGGGGCAAAAATTGCCAAAGAAGTAGCTGCAGAATTTACAGATAGACCCAGATTTGTAGCGGGTTCAATAGGGCCAACCAACCGCACAGCTTCTATTTCTCCTGATGTCAATGATCCGGGTTATAGAGCCGTTACTTTTGACGACCTCGTTTTGGCTTATGCCCAACAAATTGACGCGCTCATGGATGGCGGCGTTGACATCTTACTGATTGAAACCGTGTTTGATACCCTCAATGCCAAAGCGGCCTTGTATGCCTGCGATCAAGTTTTTGAGCAACGTGGGTTTCAAATTCCAATTATGGTATCGGGTACCATAACCGACCAATCTGGCCGCACCCTCACCGGACAAACTACCGAGGCATTTTTGATCTCGCTTTCACACATGCCGCTGCTCAGCATTGGACTCAACTGCGCGCTAGGTGCTTCCATGATGCGCCCATATTTGCAAGTACTCAACGACAAAGCTCCTTTTGCCGTGAGTGCACACCCGAATGCTGGCTTACCCAATGAATTTGGCCTTTACGATGAAAGCCCAGCGGCAATGGCTGCTCAAATTGAACAGTTTTTGCAAGAAAGTTTAGTCAATGTCATTGGCGGTTGCTGTGGCACAACACCAGAACACATCGCTGCTATTGCGCAAGTTGCCGCAAAGTACTCACCAAGAAAATGGAACCCTACAAATGCTTAAGTTAGCTGGCCTTGAGGCGCTGGTCCTCACAGAACAAAGTAATTTCGTAAATATCGGTGAACGCACCAACGTAACCGGCTCACGGGCCTTTTTGCGCATGATCAAAGATGGCGACTTTGAGGCTGCTTTAGCCGTTGCCCGCGAACAAGTCGATGGCGGCGCACAAGTGCTGGATATCAATATGGATGAAGGCATGATCGACGGCAAAGCTGCTATGGTGCGCTTCCTAAATCTTTTGGCTGCCGAACCCGACATTGCCCGCATTCCTATCATGATAGATTCCTCTAAATGGGAAATCATACTTGCCGGCCTCAAATGTTTGCAAGGAAAGGGAATTGTCAATTCTATTTCACTCAAAGAAGGCGAGGCTAATTTTATTGCGCAAGCTAAAGAAATCAGACGCTTTGGCGCTGCGGTTATCGTCATGGCCTTCGATGAAAACGGGCAGGCCGATTCCTTTGAGCGCCGCATCGAAATTTGCGAGCGTTCTTACCGTATTTTGGTCGATGTTGTTGGCTTTCCTCAAGACGACATCATTTTTGACCCAAATATATTTCCAGTAGCTACTGGCATGGAAGAACATGCCAATAACGCCCTAGATTTTTTCCGTGCAACCCAATGGATCCGTCAAAACTTACCAGGTGCTCATGTAAGTGGTGGTGTTTCAAATGTGTCGTTCTCGTTTAGAGGGAACAACAAAGTACGCGAAGCCATGCATGCCGCATTTCTTTACCATGCCACCGCTCACGGCATGGACATGGGCATTGTAAATCCGAGCATGCTCGAAATCTATTCTGAAATTGAACCCGAGCTTTTGACGCGCGTAGAAGACGTCCTACTCAACCGCAGGGCAGACGCCACCGAGCGTTTGCTCGAATTTGCAGACACCGTTAAAGGCGATGTCAAGCAACAAACCGCCGACCTCACTTGGCGCGAACAAAGCGTAGAAAAACGTTTGGCGCATGCCCTCATCAAAGGCATCGTAGAATTCATCGATGAAGATGTTGAAGCAGCACGCCAGTTGGTTGAACGCCCTATACAAGTTATTGAGGGGCCGCTCATGGACGGCATGAATCAAGTAGGTGACCTTTTTGGAAGTGGACAAATGTTTTTGCCACAAGTAGTGAAATCTGCTCGTGTAATGAAAAAAGCAGTTGCCTATTTGTTGCCCTATATTGAAGCTTCAAAAGATGGTAAACAACAAGCCGCTGGTAAAATCTTAATGGCTACGGTTAAAGGCGATGTCCACGATATTGGCAAAAATATTGTCGGCGTTGTTTTGGCTTGTAATAACTACGAAATCATCGACCTCGGGGTCATGGTAGCGCCGCAAGTCATTATTCAAAATGCGATCGAACAAAACGTAGATGCCATTGGCCTGAGTGGCCTTATCACGCCTTCGCTTGACGAAATGGTGCATTTAGCCAAAGAAATGGAGCGCGCTGGCCTCACCATTCCGCTACTCATTGGCGGAGCCACTACTTCTAAAGTACACACAGCCGTTAAAATTGAAGCGCACTATCCTTCCGGAGCAGTGATCCATGTGCTGGATGCCTCGCGTTCGGTAACGGTGGTAGAAAGCCTCCTCGGCCCTAAAAAACCAGACTTTCTAACTGCACTCCGAGCCGACTACGAAAAAATCAGGGTGCACCACGCCAAGCACCAAGCAGCTAAAGAACTGCTAACGCTAGAGCAAGCACGTGCCAATGCACTGCAACTTGACTTCAATGAACATACAATTGCAGTTCCGAAGCAACTCGGCGTGCAATTGCACACACCTAGCATTGAAACACTCATCCCGTACATTGACTGGACTCCCTTTTTCCAAACCTGGGACCTCCACGGTAAGTACCCACAAATTTTAACCGACGAAATAGTTGGAGCAGCTGCTAGCAAGGTTTTTGAAGACGCACAGCAGCTTTTGGCGCAAGTCGTAAAAGACGCTATTCTCAAATGCAAAGGCGTAAGTGGTATTTTTGCTGCGAATGCAGTTGGCGACGACATCGAAATTTACGACCCAAACAACTCAGCACTACTGCACACCCAAATCAGTTTGCGCCAACAAACCAAAAAAGTTACTGGGCAACCTAACATCGCTTTAGCGGATTTTATCGCACCAAAAAGCAGTCAACAACAAGACTACATTGGTGCTTTTGTCGTAACTGCCGGTTTAGGTATTGAGCACTACATTTCCGATTTCGATGCCAAGCAAGACGACTACAACTCTATTATGATCAAGGCTCTTGCAGACCGCCTCGCCGAAGCTTTTGCCGAATATCTTCACGAGGTTGTACGTAAAGAAACCTGGGCATATGCAGCAGATGAAACCTTAGAAAATCAAGCACTCATTGCCGAAAAGTACCGCGGTATTAGGCCCGCACCAGGCTACCCTGCTTGTCCAGATCACCTCGAAAAATTAGGAATTTTCAAATTGCTAGACGCAACAGCTCAAATTGGCGTGACGCTGACAGAATCCTTAGCGATGTGGCCAGCTGCTGCGGTAAGTGGTTGGTATTTTGCGCATCCAGATGCCAAGTATTTCGGCCTTGGAAAAATTACGCAAGAACAACTAGAAGATGTCGCTAGAAGAAAAGACGTTGAGGCAAGCGACATTGAACGTTGGTATAGTTCGATTCTCGTTTAACTCAACAATTCGTTTAACTCAACGATTGCCTTTTCATTGTTAGTTTGGATTGGCCTCAAACCAAGTATCGATATTTTTAGGTGCTTGTGTGGCGGCTTGTACGGCAAGTTCATCGCAGCGCTCATTTTGTGGATGCCCTGCATGCCCTTTTACCCAAACAAATTCGAGTTTAAAATTTGGATGCAGGTTCAGGTAACGCTGCCATAAATCAGGGTTTTTTTTATCCTTAAATCCTTTTTTTACCCAGCCAAAAACCCAACCTTTGGTGATAGAGTCTATCACGTATTTAGAGTCGGAATGGATCACAACAGTGTAATTTTTGTTTTTGATGTGCTCGAGCGCTACAATAACAGCCATTAGCTCCATTCGGTTGTTGGTAGTGCGCCGAAAACCCTGACTGAGCTCCATGCGTTTGCTGCCAAATTCAAGTATTGCTCCAAAACCACCTGGCCCAGGGTTGCCCCTAGATGAACCATCGGTATAAACCATTATTTTTTGCGTACTCATTTCTTTAAACGCTCCGGATTTTGTGATAAAAATGCCGTCCAGGAATCTCCTTTGGCTTTGTTGTGTTCGCCCACTCCTTTGGAAAAATGATGACAAACTGCCACTCCCAAACCATCTGTTGCATCGAGGTATTTTGGCATTTCAGGGAAATCGAGGAGCTTTTGTAGCATGGCGGCAACTTGCTCTTTAGATGCGCTTCCACTTCCGGTGATGGATTGCTTGATGCGGCGCGGTGAATATTCTTCAAAAGGCATATTGTGGTTCAAGGCGGCTGCAATGGCAACTCCTTGCGCCCTGCCTAATTTGAGCATCGACTGCACATTTTTTCCAAAAAAGGGTGCCTCAATGGCCATTTCATCTGGTTTGTATTCTTCGATGAGCCCGTTGAGTCTTTCTAAAATTCTTTTGAGTTTGTCCGGATGATTACTGAGTTTGTGCAGTTGTATGACCCCGAAATTCAGGAGTTTGAGCTTGTTTTGCTGGATATGAATGAGGCCATAACCCATGACGGTGGTGCCGGGATCTATGCCTAGTATGATTTTGTCGTGACTCATTCTGCTGTAAAACTACACACTATTGACTTTGCATGCTCAAAAAAACTTGTATCTTTGCACTCCTCGGGTGATTAGCTCAGTTGGTTTAGAGCACTACCTTGACAGGGTAGGGGTCACTGGTTCGAATCCAGTATCACTCACTACAAACCTGACTTTTTTGAGTCAGGTTTTTTTATGCCTCCTCTTACGATGCGCTCGCAGATGAAATATTGAATTCATCGACCAATGGCTCGCCTTGTAAGCGCAAGAAGAGCTGAATAAGCGCCACAACATCTTTTTCGCAATAGACCATAATGCGTTGAAGGTCGTTTTCTTCGTAATACACGCGCGCTACATCGGCACCTGAAATATCGTCTTTTGGCGTCGGGATGTTCATGACATGACACAACAAAGAAAGTGAGGTATACGATTTGTAGTCGCCGAATTTCCAGAGCTCCATGGTGTCAATGTGACTGATTTCCCAAGGTTTTTTGCCTGCAATCTGCAAAATACTTGGCAAGGCAATGCCGTTGATCAGCATGCGGCGGCAAATGTAGGGGATATCGAATTCTTTGCTATTGTGGCCACAAAGTACGTGGTACTGCGTGTTGTAATGATCATCCAATAAGCGCTTGAATTGCTTAAGCAAGGTTTCTTCGTCATCGTGGTAGTAGGATTTCAGGCGGATACTCTTGCCCTGGCTTCCTTCGTGCAGCATACCTACTGAGATGCACACGATTTTGCCAAATTCGGCTAAAATGCCGCCGCGGTCCTCAAAAATTTGTTCTATAGATTTTTCAGGGCTGATCTGAAAACGATTTTTTGCTTCAAATAGCGCCTTTGATTTATCGTCGAGTTGTTCAAATTGATAGGCCTGCGGAACCGTTTCAATATCCAAAAAAAGGATCTTTTCGAGTTGAAGTTGTTTATTCATAGTGGAAATTTACAAAGTAAAAGATTGTCAATCACTTTAAAAACGTGAAATTTGTAAACGCATTATGGCAGAGCAACTTTTTTTCAAATCCGAAGACAAACTTTCGCGCTACACTGAACTCCGACCTCAGTTAGAAGCACTCCTTGGCGTGGAAACAGATGTAGTTGCGAATATGGCCAATTTTTGCGCGGCTTTAAAAGACGCATTTGGTTGGTTTTGGATTGGTTTTTATATTGTGCGCCAAGACGAACTCGTGTTAGGTCCTTTTCAAGGCCCTATTGCCTGCACCCGAATAGCTTATGCAAAAGGTGTTTGTGGCAGTGCTTGGGCTGAACAAAAGAGCATGCTCGTGCCAAATGTCTCTGATTTTCCTGGCCATATTGCCTGTAGTGCTTTGTCTCAAAGCGAATTAGTAGTTCCCATTTTCAAAGACCAAAAAGTTTGGGGAGTACTCGATATCGATAGCACCAAAATTGCTGACTTCGATGAAATTGACCAAGTAGAAATCGAAAAACTCATAACATGGTTCGCTGGGCTTTTGTGATGGCTTTACTGCTTGGCGCTTGTGCTCAGGTGGGCACCATCAGCGGTGGCCCGGCAGACGAACGCGCGCCTCAGGTGCTTGGGCAAACCATAACAGACAAACAATGCAATGTGCGCTCCACTGAACAACTTTTGGTATTTGATGAATTCATCAAACTCGATCAAGCCCAACAGCGCATTTTACTAATGCCGGCAGATAGCCGGCTCAATTACGAGCTCAAAGGCAAAACATTACGCATCCGCTTCCTCGATTCTTTACAGCCCCAAACTACCTACACACTCATGAGCAACGGCGGCATCAAAGACCTGACCGAAGGCAATGATTCATTAATGACCTGGACTTTTTCCACAGGGCCGGTTCTCGATTCTTTGCAACTCTTTGCTAATGCCAAAGAAATTTTACCCAACGCAAAAGCCGCCACCATCAATTTAGGCTTGTATCTAACAGACACCAGCCGCACGGCGCGTTACATCGGGCGCTTTGACCAGCAAGGTAAATTGCAGTTGAAAGGCCTCAAAGATGGTGCATATTTCCTCAAAGCATATATCGATGACAACCAAGATGGCGCATGTTCAACAGCTGAAAGTCAGGATGTGTTTTTTGAATCTATTCAACTTAGTCAAGTTCAAAACGACACGCTTTCCTTTTTCCTTTCAAAGCCCTTGAATGACAGCGATAGCAGCGCTACAACTTCCAAACTCATCGAAAAAAAATCGGACTCTAGCGCTGTTCAAAGTCAAGTGAGTTCACTCATTATTGAAATCGATACAATCAGCCCTAACCTATTATTGGAGTTATATTTGGGAGAGGTTCTTTCTCAAAAGATGCGCGTCGAAAAACATACTCTTACACTTGATTCTCTTTCAGCGGGGCTCTATACCCTCAGGATTGTAGCGGACCAAAATAACAATCAAAAGTGGGACCCAATTGATCTTCAAAAGCGAGAACGTGCAGAAGCGCTTTATATTTACCCTGAAAAAATCAAAATTCGTCCTAATTGGGAACTTTCACTTCCGGTGAACATCCCGCCTAACAGCTTGTTTACAAATTAAAATCCTATGAAAAAACTACTCTTTATTATCGCAGTTGGCTTGTCAGTGAGCAGCAACGCACAAGTCTTGACTCCAAAAGCAAGTCCAGTTGCCAAACTTCAACAAAAAGTTGGCTTAGCTGACATCCAAATCGATTATTCAAGACCGGGCGCCAAAGGCCGTGTCATTTTTGGAGACCTCATCCCTTACGGGCAAATGTGGCGTCTAGGAGCCAACGAAAATACAAAAGTAACAACCAGCGAGGCCCTCATTTTTGGCAAAGACACCCTCAAAGCTGGCACCTACGCCCTTTTTGCCAAACCAGGGCAAACCAATTGGGAACTCTATTTTTATGCTGACTATTCAAATTGGGGCTTGCCTGAACCATGGGACGCTAAAAAAGTTGTGCTACAAGTGAATGCTAACGTACAAAAAACGCAAGATTTTCAAGAAAACTTAGCCATCAATATCGATGCGCTTACCAATAACGGCGGTACCCTCCTCATTACCTGGGAAAACACAAAAGTAAGCTTACCTTTTAGCCTGAACACAAAAGCAAAGGTTTTGGCAAGTATTGACAAAACTATGGCTGGGCCTGCTGCCAACGATTACCACGCAGCTGCAACCTATTATTTCAATGAAAACCTCGACCTCAAAAAAGCGCTCGAATGGTCAACCAAAGCTGTCGAACTCCGCGGCCCTTCTGCCTACTGGATGACCCGCCTCAAAGCACAATTACAAGCGGCCAACGGTGACTACAAAGGCGCAATCGAAACGGCAAAAATCTCTATCGAAGCTGCCAAAGCAGACGGTGATGACGCCTATGTGCGCGCCAACGAGAAGTCTATCGAAGAATGGTCTAAAAAACGCTAATCAACTCAAAACAATACAGTTGTTCCAACAATACCGCTATCACTTTTTACTGCACCTCATCATTTTTATGTGGGGCTTTACCGGTATTTTGGGCAAACTCATCCATCTAGACGCGCTGCTCATTGTTTGGCATCGCTTGTGGATAGCTGCGCTTGCTTTGGCGGTCTATATGTTTTTTACCAAAAAAATGATTTTCCCGAAAGGTAAAACACTTTTTTGGGCTGTCATGGTTGGTTTAGTGGTTGCGCTGCATTGGCTTACCTTCTACACCTCTATTCAGTTGTCAACCGCGTCGCTTGGCATTCTTTGCTTGTCTACCACCACCCTACATGTTACTTGGCTAGAACCGCTGATCATGCGCAAGCGCTTCTCCTGGATTGAATTTACAATGGGGCTTTTGGTCATTGGCGGCATCTATTTTGTGACCCATGATTTCAAAGGTGAAGAGTTAAAAGCAGTGCTCATTGGCTTGGTATCAGCTTTATGTGCCGGAATCTTCTCTGTAGCCAACGGCAAACTTGCCCAACAAACCGATACTCCAGGCCTCAGCCTTACAGAGCTCACGACAGGTTTTATTGCGCTCAGTATCTTTTTTATGAGTCAAGGGAAATGGAGCATGGATCTTTTTAAAATGACTGCCTCAGATTTTTATTGGTTGCTCTTTTTAGGCATCCTTTGTACTTCTTTTGCCTTCTTAGCAACAATTGATATTGTCAAGCGCCTCGGGGCTTTTAGTGTATCACTAAGCATCAATTTAGAACCGATTTACACCATTCTTTTAGCAATTGTGCTGCTCAAAGAGCACAAATTACTCCAAACTTCGTTTTATTGGGGTGCAGCCATGATTTTAATAGTTGTACTCGCCAACGGCATTTGGAAACACAAACAACGAAAAATAGCAAATACAAACTATGGAAATGCAATATAAAAACCTAGGAAAAAGTGGCTTGCAAGTGAGCCGCCTCTCCCTAGGGTCTTGGCTTACTTTTGGAAAACAAATCTCCGACGATACCGCAGAAGCACTCATGACCTACGCCTATGAGCAAGGAATCAACTTTTTTGACAACGCAGAAATTTATGCGCGTGGCAAAAGCGAAGAAGTCATGGGCGCCATTCTCAAGAAAAAAGGTTGGTCTAGAGACTCCTATATTGTGAGCAGTAAAGCTTTCTTTGGCATTGGCGGAGAACTGCCTACGCAAAAAGGCTTGAGCCGCAAACACCTTGTTGAGGCCTGTGAGGCTGCATTGAAGCGTTTTCAATTGGATTATCTAGACCTCTACTACTGCCATCGCCCAGACAAACAAACGCCAATCGAAGAAACCGTCTGGACCATGCACCAACTTATTATGCAAGGCAAAATTTTGTACTGGGGTACATCAGAATGGTCGGCACAAGAAATCATGGAAGCGCACATGTTTGCCAAACAAAATCACCTGATTGGGCCAATTGTAGAGCAACCTGAATACAACATGTTTGTGCGCAATAAAGTTGAAGTCGAATTCTCTCAAATTTATAAAAGTGTTGGTTTAGGCACCACTATTTGGTCTCCACTTGCAAGTGGCATTCTCAGTGGTAAATACAACGACCAATTCCCAGACGGTACGCGCTTGGGCATGGATGGCCTAGAGTGGCTCAAAGAACGCAACTTAACGCAAGAGCGCATTACAGCGGTTTTGGCACTTGGTAACTTAGCCAAAGAACTCGGTTTGTCTTTACCAGTCATGAGTTTGGCTTGGTGCTTGAAAAACCCAAATGTATCAACCGTCATTTTAGGTGCAAGCAAATTGCAGCAGTTGCAAGAGAACATGCAAGCACTTGGCGCACAAGAACTCTTGACGCCAGACGTCATGCAACGCATCGAAGATATTTTACAAAACAAACCTGAATTTCCCGCATTTTAATCGTTTCTCATCATGATTCAAACAGACATTATCATTATTGGTGCAGGCCCTGTTGGCTTATTTACTGTTTTTGAAGCCGGCTTACTCAAATTGCGCTGCCACCTCATCGATTCATTGCCACAACCTGGTGGGCAATGTTCAGAAATCTATCCAAAAAAACCGATTTACGATATCCCTGGCTTTCCTTCTATATTAGCAGGTGAACTCATCGACAACCTCATGGAACAAGCTGCTCCATTTAAGCCTGGTTTTACGCTAGGTGAAGCCGCCATGACTATCGACAAAGACGAAGAAGGTCAGTTTATCGTTACAACGGTAAGGGGCACTGCACACCGCGCACCAATTGTCATGATTGCTGGCGGTCTTGGCGTATTCGAACCGCGCAAACCACCTATTGCAAATATCACCGATTTTGAAGACAAGGGTGTAGAGTACATCATCAGAAATCCAGAAATTTACCAAGACAAAGTTTGTGTCATTGCAGGCGGCGGCGACTCCGCTCTAGATTGGTCCATTTATTTAGCAGAACGCAAAATTGCCAAACGCGTTATTTTAGTACACCGCAGTAGCTCTTTCCGTGGGCACCTCGACTCCGTACAACGCGTCATCGACATGGCTGAAAGTGGCGAAATCGATCTCGTTACCGAAGCAGAAGTAACAGGTTTGCAAGGTGCTGATCAGCTCGAACATGTGCTTGTTACGCATCAAAAAGACGGTGAACGCAGTATTCCAGCCGATCATTTCATTCCGTTGTTTGGCCTCAAACCAAGTCTCGGACCAATCGGCGATTGGGGCTTAGAAATTGAAAAAAGCGCTATTAAAGTCAATACCCTCGATTATTCTACGAATATCCCAGGTATCTACGCAATTGGCGATGTCAATACTTACGAGAACAAACTCAAGCTCATCCTCTGTGGTTTCCATGAAGGTACGCTCGCTGTTCAATCGGCTTTTGCGCGTATCCATCCGGAAAAGAAGAAT
>CANHBA010000015.1 GCA_947458985.1 Flavobacteriales bacterium | reverse complement strand
TTCAGAGTTTCTATTGACGACCTAGAAGCAAAGCTCCATCGAGATCTCTTCTATCAACTCAATGACCAACTTGAACACCAATTGGAGGTCCAACGAGAATTTTGGCCATAAAAAAAACCGCCTTTTGGGCGGTTTAGAGTGATTTTGGATTTAAAAATCCTATCAATTTAAAAAGGTGCGTTACCTAGTGAACTTCTTGAGCGTAAGCAGCAGCGTCTAAAAGCGCCTCAAACTCACTTGCATCTGAAACGCGTACTTTGACCATCCAGCCTGCACCGTAAGGGTCGTTGTTCACTACTTCAGGGTTTGCCTCAAGAGCCTCGTTGAATTCGATGATTTCTCCGCTCATTGGCAAGAAGAGGTCAGAAACAGTTTTAACAGCTTCTACGCTACCAAAAACTTCTTCTTGAGCCATAGTTTCACCTACGGTTTCTACTTCTACATAAACGATGTCTCCGAGTTCGCTTTGTGCAAATTCAGTGATGCCAATTGTGGCGATGTCACCTTCGAGTTTTACCCATTCGTGATCTTTGGTGTACTTGAGTTCAGCTGGAATATTCATGTTTCATTGATTTGTCACAAATGTACACATTTTGACTGAATCATCGCAGCCCCTTTCCTTTTCTTTCCTTCGGAGAATGCTTAACTTTGCCACATGACTACCGAACAGTACAAAGCCTTACAAAACCGACTTTCGACGATCCAATCGTTTCTCAAAATAGACGAAAAACGAATGCAACTCAAAGAAGAGGAGCTCAAAACCCAAGATCCTACCTTCTGGGACGACCCCAAAAAGGCCGAAGAAAAAATGAAACATATTCGCGGTCTCAAATATTGGGTCGATACCTTCGACCGAACCGCAACCGCTGTTGCCGACCTCGATGTATTAACGGAATTTGTACGCGAAGGCATGGCCGAAGAGTCAGAACTCAATGCACAATATGCGACCTTACTTGATGAAATCGAAGAACTAGAGCTCAAGAATATGCTTTCCAATGAGGAAGATGGTTTATCAGCGGTATTGCAAATTACAGCTGGCGCAGGTGGTACCGAGAGCTGCGACTGGGCAAGTATGCTCATGCGCATGTACCTCATGTGGGGGCAAAAACACGGCTATAAAATCACGGAGCTGAACTTTCAAGAAGGCGATGTTGCCGGGGTAAAGACCGTAACGTTAGAGTTCGAAGGTGAATTTGCTTTTGGTTACCTCAAAGGTGAAAACGGCGTCCACCGCTTGGTGCGTATCTCCCCATTCGACTCCAATGCCAAGCGCCATACCAGTTTTGTATCTGTTTACGTCTACCCACTAGTCGACGACCAAATTGAAATCAATATCAACCCGGCCGACATCTCCTGGGAGACCTTCCGTTCGGGTGGTGCGGGTGGACAAAACGTCAATAAGGTAGAAACAGCTGTTCGTTTGCGTCACGCACCATCGGGAATCATCATCGAAAACTCCGAATCGCGTTCACAATTAGCCAACAAAGAAAAAGCATTACAACTATTGCGTTCTCAATTATACGAGTTGGAATTGCGCGAGCGCATGGAAAAGCGCAGTGAAATCGAAGCCGGTAAAAAGAAAATTGAGTGGGGTAGTCAAATTCGCAATTATGTGATGCATCCATACAAACTCGTCAAGGATGTCAGAACAGGTACCGAAACAGGCGATGTGGATGCAGTCATGGATGGCGCCTTAGATCCGTTCTTAAAGGCATTTTTAATGCAATATGGGTCCTAGTTTAAAGGCAATCCATCAACTTTTCCAAGGCAATTCCTCTAGATCCTTTTAAAAGTATCAGTTTGTTTTGGATTCGGTCTTTAGCTAGCAGTTCCTTTAGATCTTCGACATGCGCGTAACCGTTTTCATTGATATCTTGAAAAATTGGACCAACTGTCAGGATCTTTAGTTTGTTTTCACGAACAAAATCTATGATTTTCTGATGTTCTACAGGGCCATCAGCCCCGAGTTCTAGCATATCACCAAGAATAACTAATTTATCCGGGTGATCCATTTCGACAAAGGAGCTTAGTGCACTTTGCATACTAGATGGGTTTGCATTATAACAGTCTACAATGACCGTATTATGGGCGGTTTTTTCAACCTGTGAACGCTTATTAGTTGGTTTGTAGCCGGCAATTGCATTGTTCAGTAGGCTGGGTTCGATCTCAAAATGTAGTCCAATGCGCAAAGCGGCAAGAAAATTAAAGAAGTTATATTTTCCAACCATTTGTGTATCAATGACCGGACTCACATATGCTTGATATGTCCAAGAGAAATGCACATACGGGTCCAGATAAGCAAGTTGCCCACGCAATTCGCCATTTTGCTCGCCATAAGTAAAGATTTGCGATTTTCTTTTTTGAGCTGCTGCCAATAGAATAGGGTCTTCGGCATTCACAAATAATCCTCCTTCATGGGATGCAACGTGATCGTAGAGTTCTGATTTTGTTTGAAGTACACCTTCAAAATTGATGAATCCTTCGAGGTGTGCTTTGCCAATATTGGTAATGAGGCCAAGGGTAGGGGCGGCAATGCTGCAAAGTTCATCGATGTCCAGAGGTTTGTTAGCCCCCATTTCGATAATAGCGAGTTCATGCTGCGCGTGAAGTTGGAGCAGTGTGAGCGGCACACCAATATGGTTATTTAGATTTCCTTGGGTACACAACACATTAAACTTGGTTTGTAATACGGCATTGACCAGCTCTTTGGTGCTTGTTTTGCCATTGCTACCTGTAATGCCAAGGATAGGGATGTTAAAGCGCTTGCGGTGCGCATGTGCCAATTGTTGCAAGAAAAGTAATCCATTCGGAACAAAGAATATGTTTTCTTCATTGGCAAATTGAGGGTTGTCTACTATTGCGTAACGAGCGCCTTCAGCAATAGCCTTTTCGGCGAAAAGATTGCCGTCAAAGTTTTCGCCTTTGAGTGCAATATATAGACATCCTTTTTGTATTTGTCTGCTATCAGTACTGACAACGTTGCAGGTGTCAAAAAGCGCAAGCCATTTTTCCATATAACAAAGTTGCAAAAAAAAAGCCCGAAAACTTCGGGCTTTTAAGGAATATCTAAGATAATTATTCTTTGATGTCTGGTCGGCGAGAACTGCCGATGCGGTCCATTGCGCATCTGAATCCAATGGTTGCTGAAGATTTGTCTTCGTCTAGGAAACGTCGGTTGCCAACGGCTAACCAATATGCGCGGTCTGCCCATGAACCACCTTTGTATACGCGACTCTTGTCTGATACAAGTGTAGTTGGCCAACCTGATTTACCAGCGTTGATAGATTCGTTACCGAGGTTGTTATTTTCGTGTTCACTTTGGTACATCACGAGTTTAGGATCTCGTATACCGCTGTTGATTTCCTCTTTGCGTTGGGTATTGTTGTAATAGATAGATGATTCAAGATCACCATCGAGGTAATCGATGTAGTCGTCTTTGCGGTAGTTCAAGCGTCCAGCGTTTTCTTCTACGGTGACGTCTCTCCAACGTTGGCTACCTTTGGTAGTTGTGATGAATTCACTTAGACCATTGCGGAGTGTCATGATCCAGGTAGTAATGGTTGGATCTGTGCTGTATGACAAGAATTTGCGCTCAAGGTATTCAGAACTAAAAAGAGCGGTGTCAATTCCAAGATATTCAGCTGGAGCTTCGTAATCAAATGCAAGAGCCATTAACTCAAGTAAATCTTGCTTTTTGGCACCTTCTTGAATTTCTGCAGGCAAGTCTTTGTTGAAAAGTACGCGCTCGATATAAGCAGAAGCAGCAATAGTGCGACCTTGATTGTGCAAAGCAATAGCGGTGTCTAGCATCATGTTGAGGGTATCCAAAAACTCAAACTGCATGCGCTCTTGCGACGTGAATTGTGAGTTGTTAGAGATGTAGTAGTTAGATGGGGCATTGAATTGGTATTTACGCGGGTCTTGTTTAGCGTAAATGCGCGAATTCATTGGATTGTTGTTTACAGCGCCTGGTTTTGGTGCATTTTGCGCGCCTGCAGAGGTGTCAGTAGAACCTTTGCTGGTGTCTTTTGTAGCTGATTTGTCCACCATGTTGGATTGGAAATTCGAGCTTGCATCTTGGCTGTATTTCTTGTTGGCGTGAGCTAAATAGCGTACACGAGCAAATTCGTTGACGAATTCTTTCATGCCGTGAACGTCATAGATGTTTTCGTTGGCTTTAACCGGTTTGTCATATAGACCGTTCGGAACAAGAAGTTGTGTTTGGAATTTGTTACCGCGGAATGGCATGAAACCATCGGCTACCTCAGAAGTAAGTGGACGATAGACATCCATTACCCACTCAGAAACGTTACCTGCCATGTGGTAAAGACCGTAGTCGTTTGGCCAGAATGAATCTACGCGATCTGAGACATCAGCACCGTCGTTTAAGCGACCAGCAACACCCATGTTGTCACCTTTGCCACGCATGAAGTTGGCTTGAATTGCACCTGCAAATTGCTCTTCTTCTTGACGTACATAGTGGCCATCCCAAGGGTAGATACGGCGGTCATTGATGTTTTCTGAATTTGGATCTAGGTTACCAATCAAACCAAGTGCTGCGAATTCCCATTCTGCTTCAGTTGGCAAACGATAAGCAGGAAGAAGGATGCCATCTTCCATTTTGACAGGACGGGTACCTAAACGGCCGTTGTCCATGTCGGCATAGATTGGATCGTAGTTTTCGAGTTGATATGGATCGCGTGGCTTCGCACGTTTGTTTTTGTCTGTTGGCGCTTTTGGCTTGCTGTCTTTGTTGAGTACGTAACCACCTTCGGATTCAATGGTATAGTTGCCATTGAGGTAGTTTTCAGTAGAGAACATGTTTTGTGGAACAGAAGCGTATTTTTTGTCGTAATCTGAACGGTTAGCAGCACCTACGTCGGCGCTACCTTCTTCGGCAAAGTGCCATTTAAGGATACCTTCACGAACTAAAATTGATTCGTTGACACGGTCAGTACGCCATTTGCAGAAGTCATTGGCTTGCAACCAAGAAACACCAACTACAGGGTAGTCTCGGTAAGATGGGTGACGTAGGTAATAATTGACATATTTTTCTTTGTAGCTGAGTGCTGTTCTCCAAGCAAGAGTATCTGGCAAACATTTTTTGTAGACATGCGGATAGGTTTTGTAATAAACGCGGCGCATCCAGTACATGTATTCTAACCAATGGAAGTTAGTAACCTCAGTGCGGTCTATGTAAAAAGATGAAACAGTTACGCGGGCAGCACGTGCATTCCAGTCAGCCATAACGTCTTGTTCGGTGCGGCCCATTGTAAAGGTACCGCCTTCAATCATGACAAGACCGGGTCCGGTTTCTTGCTCGCGAGCGTCAAATTTTTCAAAACCACCGTTTTTATAGTTGTTGAATTCCCAACCGGTAGCTGAAGAGCGCTCTTTTGAACACGAAGAAAGCACCAACATTCCTGTTAATGCAATTCCGAAGATGTTTTGAATCAATCGCTTCATATTTTTTGCGTTTTATAACGTAAAGTTCTTTATAATCGTTTGGTTACATTTAGAAAGACGGACAAGACGTTTTTCTAAAGTTTTTAGGCTTCTTTTTACATTTAAGGTTGATACCCATAGAAATTTCGTGGGATCCGCCTGAAATACCGTTGCCTAGTTTAGAGACGGTTAGGTCGTAGCTGTAACCGACTTTGAATTTGTCTGTGTTGATACCTACAGTCATAATGAAGGCATCGCGGTTGCGGTACCAAGCACCAATAGTAAAGTTTTCATATTTGAGGTAAGCACCGATATTCAACTCTTGAAAACCATTTTGGTATTGGTAAATGATGTTTGGGGATAAGAAGGTAGTGCTCGAATAACGACCGCGTTGGCCCAACTTGATGTTTGCACCCATGTGGCCTGTAATGCGCATTGGTAAACGTGATTCACCGAGAATCATGGATTCGTCAGGGCGATTGAGGTGGTGTCCGGCAACTCCGAAATAAAAATTCTTTGTAAAACCAACCATACCAAAACTCACATCAAAGAAACCGCGACGGCCATTTCCGCGTGGAACATCGCCGGTTTGGTAGATGAATCCGCGACGTGGGTCGATCATGTCGCCGAAGGTGAGTTTGTCCCAGTCTAGGAATTTTTGGAAGTAAGCAGCTCTCGCACCAAACATGATGGAGAATTTGCGCGTTACTTTGGCATTATAAGAGTAAATACCGCCAATCATGGAAGTTTGGATGGTACCTTGACCTTGGACGTCGTGCATGGCTAATAAACCAAAACCACCAGAGATATTCTTGGCGTAGGTATCGTAGGCAGCGGCATATGTGACGTAATTTCCGGTCAATTGTGGCCATTCGTTACGGTAATTTAACGAAACTCTAGGACATCCGGACGACCCCGCAAGTGCAGGATTGAGGTAGGTAGGATTGGCATAGAATTGCGTAAAAGTAGGGTCTTGAGCCCAAGATATTGAGCTCATTATCAGGGTAATGAGGCTAATCTGGACGACTAGAAGTGGTTTGACTATTTTCACGAAAGTTGGTTTTAGCACGAACAATCTTAACGTTATTCAGGTTTCAAAGGTTACAAATATCGAATATTTATTCAAATAAAATAAATAAATTGACGTTTTTCTAGCGCTTAAAACTCCAAGTTTCATGATTTATTTTCGCAACATCCTCCTTTTTTTTAGTTTCATATCTAGCTTTTCGACTTTTTCACAAGTGCAAACGATTGTTTTGGACTGGTCTGGTACGGAGCAAATTATCATTGGGGAGGAAACTTTTGATGTACAGACTGTTAAAGGTTTTGGTCTCGATAACGGACTTCCTTTTTATGCGTTACAGCAAAAGCACGGCAACATCAATCAAGAAATTGAAATTCTTTCGCTCAATTACGTAAAAATACCTAAAGAGCAAATTCAGATTTATGACAAACTTGGTTTGAATATGCAAAGTGAAGCATCTATTGAATCAAAAATTGTCACGGACGGTGGGCAGCCTTTTCTCTCTATCTATATATTACCGCTGCGCAAGAAAGACGGAACAATTGAAAGACTAACCCAAGTGAGTTATCGCCTTAAAAATCGCGAAGTGTATCAGATCAAAGATTATGCGAATACATCTGTATTAGGTAGTACATCCGGCAAATGGTACCGCGTGGCCCTCGATAAAGATGGTATCTATAAAATAGACAAGTCATTTTTAGAAGCTTGTGGCTTCAACACCACCAACTTGAATCCTGCACATATTCATATTTTTGGCAATGGTGAGGGCGTGATCCCTGAATCGAATGCTATTTCAATAACCGATGACCTTGCGCAAAATGCAATTACGGTTGTTGGCGAGGCAGATGGCACCTTTGATGCAAACGATTATGTTTTGTTTTATGGTTGGGGACCACATCGCTGGGAACTTTCAGGTGGAAATCAGTACAATCAAGTGCGTCATCCTTACAGCGATCAATCCTATTATTACATTTATATAGGTGCTGATGTAGCTCCGTTGCGCGTAGCAACTGCTTCTGTAATTGATACGCCTGCAGACACCTTAATTACCAATTATGATTACAGAGATGTCTATGAAAAAGACCTCGAAAATTTAGCATTAGGTGGGCAACGCTGGTATGGAGAAGAATTTGATGTCGACCTCAGTCAAAACTTTAATTTCACCATACCAAATGTAACTGCTCAACCTGTTCGTTTTCAAGTAACTTACGCTTCTGACTCCAGGTCTTCAGGTAATCAGTTTATTCTGAAAAAAGGCACACAAGTTTTAGGTCAGATGACCATGCCTCATTCAGGATCTTATTACCAAAGAGGTATTTTAAATTGTGCCGATTCGACCCCAACTTCTACACTTAACTTGACAGTTAGCATCAACCGCCTGAATCCTAATGTGGTTACGTATCTCGATCGGATTTTGATCAACGCGCAGCGCGAACTCCTTTTGACCGGGAGTCAGCTCAATTTTAGGGTATCGAAGTGGACGGCTTCAATGGACTTGGCAAGTTACCAAATTGGCAATATCAATGCGAATGCATTTGTGTGGGAGGTGAGTGACCGCCATGTGCCGGTGCGCATCCCGCTTACAATGTCAGGTGCTCAAGGTCAGATCAGAACCAACGCGGGTTACAAGGAATTTGTACTGGCGAGCGGCGCCTCTTTTTATACACCTGAAAAAGTTGGAAATGTAGCTACTCAAGATTTACATCAGTTGCCGTTGGCAGATTACCTGATGGTGGTCCACCCTGATTTTATAGCTCAGGCGAATCGTCTTGCTGATTTACACCGCGCCAATGGCCTCACTGTTCATGTAGTTCAGGTACAAGCTGTCTACAACGAGTTCAGTTCAGGCATGCAAGATCCAGGAGCCATTCGTCGTTTTGTAAAAATGTTCTATGACCGCGCGATGCTCACCGACCCGACAGCCAAACCAAAATACTTATTGTTGTTTGGCGACGGTACCTACGATCCCAAAAACCGTTTGCCGAATAACAATAATTACATTGTTACTTATCAAATGCCATCAAGTGAAAACAAGATTGATGCATTGGTAGTTGATGATTTCTTCGGCATACTCGACGACGCAGAAGCCATGAGCGCAGCAGATATGATGGATATCGGGGTGGGTAGATTGATCGTGAGCAGTAGTTTGCAAGCCAAGCAAATGGTAGATAAAATTGAACATTACATGAAAAACGGCTCCAATTTTTATCCGGTTACGAGTTCGTGTTGCATGGGTACGCAAACCGATAAAACATTTGGCGACTGGCGCAATCAATATATGATCATGACTGATAATAGGGAGGGCGGTTACTTCATCAAAAATGACGCCGAGCCTCAATATCAAATTTCGAAGCAGTTCAATCCTGAAATCAACTACAACAAATTATACATGGATGCCTTTCCAAAAGTTGTTACCGCTGGAGGAGAGCGCTTCCCAGCCATGGTTTCGGCTATAGATGCCGGCATTCAGCGCGGCGTATTGGTGGCTAATTATATTGGTCATGGTGGCGAAGTTGGTTTGGCAGAGGAACGGGTTGTTGCCATAGATCAAATCAATGCCTGGAATAACATACAAGCTTTGCATCTTTTTGTATCGGCAACCTGTGAATTTACGCGTTTTGACGACCCTGAGCGCGTTTCTGCAGGTGAGTGGGCATATTTGAATCCAACAGGGGGGGCAATTGCCATGCTGACGACAACTCGTTCGGTCTATTTTGGTGTCAATAGCAATATTGGCATCAAGTTAATTGAGCGCGTCTTTAACCGTTACCCAAATGGCGAAGCATATGAATTTGGTGAAATCGCTAGAAGAACCAAAAATGCAGCCTCCGTGAGTTCTTCCAACAAACGTAGTTTTACCTTGATCGGCGATCCCGCCTTGCGTTTGGCGCTACCGCGCTACCGAATTGTTACCGATAGCATCAACGGGCTCGACCCCCAGCAGCAAATGGACACACTACAAGCCTTGAGTAAAGTGCGTGTCAAAGGACATTTAGAAGATTACAGTGGCGCTGTCTTGACGAGTTGGAATGGTGTGCTCACACCAACCGTTTTCGATAAGAAAAAAATTCAAAGTACCTTGGCCCAAGACGAAGGATCGCCCCTCCTTACCTATGAGCAACAAACCAACCGCATCTACCGCGGACAAAGTAGCATTACGAATGGTTATTTTGACTTTGAATTTGTAGTTCCCAAAGACATCGCACTCAATGTAGGTTATGGGAAAATCTCTTACTATGGCCACAACGGACAAATCGATGCGCAAGGTTATGACACCACTTTTTATGTAGGTGGCATCGATCCAAATGGGGTTTCAGATGAACAAGGTCCTGCCATTCAACTTTACATGAATCAAGAAGGATTTGTAAACGGTTCGGTCACCGATGAGAACCCCGTCTTGTTGGCAAAAGTCGCCGATGACAACGGTATCAATACAGTCGGAAACGGAATTGGCCACGACATCGTTGCCGTATTGGACGGGCAAACTGCACAGCCATTCGTGCTCAACGATTTTTATGCAGCCAATTTGGATTCTTATCAGTCAGGCGAAGTGCGTTATCAGTTTCAAAATTTAAGCCCTGGGCCGCACACACTCTCGCTCAAAGTTTGGGACGTGAATAACAATTCTTCCACGGCTCAAATTGAATTTACTGTCCAAGCGAAGGAAGAGCCAGTTTTGCAACATGTGCTCAATTATCCAAATCCGTTTACAACCCGCACAGAATTTATGTTTGAGCACAACCAATCGTGCTCTTCCTTAGATGTTCAGATTCAGGTTTTCACGGTTTCTGGTCGTTTGGTCAAAACCATCTCAGAAGAGGTGCCAACAAGTGGCTTTAGAGTATCGGGTCTCTTTTGGGATGGCAAAGATGATTTTGGCGACGAGTTGGCGCGCGGCACCTATCTTTACCGTTTGCGCGTTCAGACCCCAGATGGCGCTTACGCAGAGCAAACAGAAAAACTTGTTATCTTAAAATAGAAATTCCCTATCTTTACCTCCTATATGAAAAGTCCACGATTTTATAAATTATTGCTCTCAATTAGTTCGGTACTCGTTTATCAAACTGCATTGGCGCAACCAACCGGTGGGTCTGGTGTTTCTGACAACGATTTACAGCTCAATACCCTAACTACTTCTTTGCCTTTTATGGCAATTACTCCTGACTCCAGAGCGGGCGGTATGGGCGATGCCGGAACTGCACTTAGTGCCAATTCAACCTCAGTTTATTGGAATACATCGCTACTTAGTTTTGCCAAGGAAAAATCAGAAGTGAGCCTTTCCTATACGCCTTGGTTGCGTCAACTTACCAACGATATCCATTTGTCATACTTGGCTGGTTACAAGCAATTGAATAAAGTTCACTCTGTTGGTGGTGCACTACGCTATTTTAGCCTAGGTGAAATCACTTTTACCGACATCAATGGTGACGTACTGCGCGACGACAAGCCTAGCGAGTTTGAATTAGTGGGTGCATATGCTTTTAAATTGGCTGAACGCTTTAGTATCGGCGTCAATGGCAAATTTGCGTATTCTAACCTAACGGGTGGCTTGACAGTAGCAGGTGTCAATACCAAACCGGGTGTTGTTGGTGCAGCAGATTTATCATTTAGTTATTTCAACGACGACGCACATATCGGCAACACCGACGGAACCTACACATTTGGACTTACCATCAACAATATCGGTAACAAAGTTTCTTACTCTGAGTTGTCGCGCCGCGACTTCATTCCAATGAACCTCAAAATCGGCAATAGCTTTTTGGCCGATTTCGACGAATACAACAAAGTAACATTCTCACTCGACTTACAGCGTTTATTAGTGCCAACGCCGGCTATTTACAAGCTCATTAACGGCGATTACGTGATGTTGGCAGGCATGAATGGCGATGTCGGGATCATTACTTCCATGATGCAATCTTTTTACGATGCTCCAGGGGTATTAGCTGAAGATGAAGACGGCAACATCATTCAGAATCAAGATGGCACTTACCAAGTTGTGAAAGGAACGCGTTTGAAAGAAGAATTAGCTGAAATCAATATCGCAGCCGGCGCAGAATGGTGGTACAGCAATGTGCTCGCCCTCCGAGGTGGTGTTTTTTATGAGAATAAAAACAAAGGCAATCGACAGTTTTTGAATTTAGGGGCTTCGCTCAAATACAACATGTTCACCATTGACTTCTCTTATTTAGCCTCGCTAAATGGTCGCCAGAGTCCACTTGCAAACACTTTGCGCTTCACCTTGCGCCTAAACCTTGGCGGTAACTAAATGCAAAACAAACCCAAAATGCGCATTGGCTACGGCGTAGATGTTCATCAGTTGGCGCCAGGTTATCCGCTCTGGATTGGCGGAGTTCAATTACCCTCTGAGCTGGGTGCCGTTGGGCATTCCGATGCAGACGTACTCATTCACGCCATTTGCGATGCCTTGCTTGGTGCTTTGGCTTTGCGCGATATCGGCTATCATTTTTCAGATCAGGACCCACAATACAAAGGCATTGACTCCAAAATCCTCTTGAAGCGTGTTTATGAGTTAGTGCAGCAAAAAGGTTATGGTATTGTCAATATAGATGCAACCGTCATTTTAGAAACACCCAAAGTGAATCCGCACATCGAAAAAATGCAGGCGGTTTTGACGGATATTTTAGGTTTGGAAATAGACGAACTGAGCATCAAGGCTACCACCCATGAAAAAGTAGATTCTTTTGGTGAAAAGCGCGCTATTAAAGCTTACGCTGCTGCGTTGCTGTATAAGTTATAATTAGTGTACAACGGTTACTCAAGGAACCAACTGAACGTAAACCACTTTTTTTGTTTCGAAGAATTCTTCTTTGTAAAATTCGGAAATCGGAAACTCTTTAACCGGATAGCGTAACCCTGCTAATTCTTCGCTGAGGTCACCACCTTTTAAATACAGCACCCCATTCTTAAAATTGTGTAGGTTTTTTTTGGCACTTTTCCCTTTTACCCAAGTTAAAAACACGGGCATTTGGGTAACTGCTCTACTTACAATAAAATCATAGCGGTCTTTGATGGTTTCGGCCCTGGCATGGCTGGCCTGCACATTTTTTAGGCCTAAGCTAGCTGCAACTTCTTGAACAACTTTGATTTTTTTTCCGATGGAATCGACCAAATGGAACTGAACCTCTGGAAAGAGTATGGCTAATGGAATGCCAGGAAAACCACCGCCGGTTCCGATGTCTAGAACCGAAGAGCCAGGTAAGAATTGGACAATTTTGGCAATGGCTAAAGAATGCAAAACATGTCGTTCATAAAAGTGATCCGTATCTTTTCTTGAAATCACATTGATTTGGGCATTCCAGGTTTGATATAAGCCTTCCAGCGCCTCAAATTGTCGAATTTGTTCTGGGCTTAAATCGGGAAAATAAGAAGAGAGAAGGGTCATTAAATACTGTCTTTGGTCTGCTGCATCATGGCGGCTAAGAAATCTCGTGCACGGAACAGCTGTGCTTTGACGGTGCCCAAAGGTAGGTTGAGCTCTTCAGCGATTTCTTCATAGCTCTTTTCTTCGAAGTAGCGTTTTTCGACGAGTTCTCGGTATTTGGGTTTGAGTTTACTCACAAGTAAGCGCATGTGTACCAGCCTTTGCCCCTGGATAATCGTTTCTTCGGGATTGAGCGTTTGTGATTTGGCATCTATGTGCATGCGCTCGCCGTCGCTGGTGGTGATACCGCGGTCAATAGAGGTGACCTCAACGCGTTTCTTTCGGATAAAATCAATGCAGTTATTGGATGCAATTTTGAATAGCCAGGTGCTGAATGCAAAACTTGGCGAATATTGATCTAAGCGCGCAAATGCTTTTCCAAAGGCTTCAATCGTGAGGTCGTCGGCGTCATCGGAGTTCTTGACCATCTTGAGCATCATGAAGTAAATTGAGTCGCGGTAACGCTCCATGAGGTCGGCATAGGCAGCTTGGCTTCCGCCTTTGGCTGCTGCAACCAATTGGAGATCGTGTTTGGCTTTCTCAGATAAATGCTCGTTTTCTACCATCGGTAATATTTTTGCCTTTCGGATATGTAATAAACGATGGGCATCAGAATGCTGTAGAAAAGATCCCAGATTGGAAAGAAGAACATAAGTTTCTTTTCGCCAAGTCGGTTCAGACACCTGCCCTGAAGCCACCATTTAATTGCAATAATGCCAATAAAAATACTTGCACTTAGAGGCAGGTAATTCAAATTAACACACAAAGCAACAAAAGAAATCCACATCAAAATGAGGCTCAGTGGATAGATTCCTAACAATACTTTTTTAATAACGGGGTAGCGAGCAGAGCTGATGTGGTATTTGGCCTTCTGTCGGAACCAGTTGTTCCAGCTTGTTGGGGCTGCTGAGCGCACAAATGAGCTGGGTTCATCCATGATACTTACCTTGGTGAATTGAATGGCATCTTGCAAGAGGAGGTCGTCGTCACCGGGGCTAATTGCGTAGTGTGATTTGAAACCGTTTACTTTCTGAAAGAGTTGTTTGGAGTAGGCAATATTCCGACCGCTGGCCTTAAAAGGTCGGCCAGCAAGTGCATAGGCGTATGCATTGGCGCCCATCCAAGCGTTGTCGAAGCGTACAAGTTTGTTCAGAAAGCCCTTCGCTTTAGTGAATGGACTGTAGCCAATGGTGAACTGACGATCTGCCGACAAGCTGCTCATCATGTTTTTCAGCCACTGGTTGCTTTGCGGCTGACAATCGGCGTCGGTGAGTACAAAAAAGTCGTGAGAAGCTGCTTTGATACCTAGTGTGATGGGTAGTTTTTTGCCTGGCTTGAGGTGTGGGCTGCGCGATATTTCAACCACTTTTAATTGAGGGAATTGTTGGGCAAAGGCTGTTAAAATCCAATTGCTGTCATCGATACTTTGGTTGTTAACGACAATTACTTCATAGTTTGGATAGTCTTGACTTAAAATTGTAGGGAGGTGTTCGTAGAGGTTGTCTGACTCATTACGTGCGGCAATTATCACTGAAACAGGAGGGAACTGACCTTGTTTATCGGCCGCTTTACTTTTCTTGTAGGCGAATCTTGCGTAGAAATTGAAAACATAAAACAACTGAATAGCACCTAATATAATGGCACTGAATAGCAGGTAAGCCCAAAAGTCGTTTTGAATGTGCGGTAAGTACGTCATCTCTGAGTACAAAGATGTCTAGGGAATTTAAATACCCGTATCTTTGTTAAAGGTATTTTTCAACATTGTTATGCACTTTGATCTCTTAAAGACAGATTCTCAATCTAAAGCCCGACTCGGAAGGCTGCACACAGCTCATGGCACCATAGAAACACCCATTTTTATGCCTGTGGGCACGGTGGGTTCTGTAAAAGGCGTGCATCAGCAAGAACTCCGAGACGATATCAATGCGCAAATCATTTTGGGCAATACCTACCATTTATTTTTGCGTCCAGGCACCGAAGTTTTGGAGGCGGCAGGAGGTTTACATCAGTTTATCGGTTGGGAGCGCCCCATTTTAACAGACAGTGGTGGTTATCAAGTTTATTCTTTATCGGGCTCTCGCAAAATACAAGAAGAAGGCGTGAAGTTTCAATCCCACATAGACGGCAGCTATCATTTTTTTACACCAGAACGCGCCATAGAAATTCAGCGCAGTATTGGCGCAGACATCATCATGGCCTTCGACGAATGCACACCTTATCCTTGCGACTACGCCTACGCAAAGCGCTCTATGCACCTCACGCACCGTTGGTTGGCACGCTGCTTTACCGCAATGGATCAGACCGAACCAAAATATGGATACGAGCAAGCACTTTTTCCTATTGTTCAGGGCAGTACTTATAAAGATTTAAGAGAAGAATCTGCCCATGCAATTGCTTCTTTTGATGCTGTGGGCAATGCAATTGGAGGTTTGTCTGTAGGAGAACCCGACGACGAACTCTATGAGATGACCGAATTAGTTTGCGGGATTTTACCAACAGAAAAACCGCGTTACCTAATGGGTGTAGGAACCCCAATCAATTTATTGGAGTCTATTGCTTTAGGCGTCGATATGTTCGATTGCGTGATGCCGAGCAGAAACGCCCGCCATGGATTGCTTTACACCTGGGAAGGCACCATCAATATCAAAAATGAAAAGTGGGCCAAAGATTTCAGCCAGCTCGATCCATCTAGTAAAGTATGGGTAGATCAAGTTTACACCAAAGCGTATTTGCGTCACCTGATCAAAACAGGGGAGTACCTCGGTATCCAAATTGCCACTATTCATAATTTGGCTTTTTACCTCGAACTCATGCGTGTAGCCCGCGAGAAAATTGCTTCAGGAGAATTTGTAGCCTGGAAAAATCAAGTGGTTACCAAACTTGGTCAGCGCCTCTAAGAAATGCTCAAACGCATAGACCGCTATATCATCAAGAAGTTTTTAAGCACGTTCTTTTTCATGCTTGGGCTCATCATGCTCTTTTCGGTCGTGTTTGATATTTCAGAAAAACTGAGTGAATTCATCAGTAATAAAGCACCGCTTCAAGAAATTTTCTTCAGTTATTATGTCACTTTTATCCTCTATTACGGCAATACGTTTTCATCCATGATCATTTTCTTGTCGGTTATTTGGTTTACCGGCAAAATGGCACAGAACACCGAAATTATCCCGATTTGGTTTTCTGGTCGCCCGGTTGCACGCTTTTTAAGACCCTATTTTATTGGCGCCACACTGCTCACTATTTTATCGTTAGTACTCAACCACTTGATCATTCCGCGCACCAACAAAGTACGCTTGGCTTTTGAAGAGCGCTATTACCGAGATGTCCTTACTGTCAATAACTATCAAGCTGAATATCCTGGAAATGAACTGGTTTACTTTTCAAATTACGCTGCTCAAGAACAACGCGTTAATGATTTAACCATTCAAAAATGGAGCAAAAACAACCAGCCTGAGTATTTTTTACGTGCGCGTTTTGCTAAAAATAAGCCAGGAACCAACCACTGGGAGCTGACCGATTACTATGAGAAGGATTACAAGTTTCCGAAAGCAAAGCTCATTCACGGCAGACACAAAGACACCACATTTGTGTACCGCATCGAAGAAATGGCCCAGCGCGATAACGCTGCGCAGGCCCTGACCTACACCGAACTGAAAAATGCCATTGAACGCGAAAAGTTAAAAGGTTCTAAGTTGGTGCCTGAGTTTGAGATAGAGCTCCATCAAAGAACAGCATTTCCATTTGCTACCTATATTTTAACAATAATTGGTGTTTCTGTGGCTTCCCAGAAAAAAAGAGGTGGCCAAGGAATGAACATCGCTATTGGCTTGGCCTTTATTTTCGTCTATATTTTTGCCATGAAAATGCTGACCGTTGCTGCAGTAAAAGTTGGCTTCCCTACGCTTTGGTCCGTATGGTTGCCAAATGCTATTTTTGCGCTGGTGGCTCTGGTGTTTTATCAGCGTTCCCAAAAATAGGCAGCCATTTCCCAAGAACAATATGCATGCCGTCTTCTGCGGCAGCCACATTTGAATGCGTCAGGCGTGCTTCGTGCAGATGCTGCTCGGTGTCGTCGTAGCGCGAAGAAAAATGCCCGAGTAAGAGGTGCTTACAGTTGGCATTGGTTGCTTGTTGTCCTGCTTGATGAGCTGTAGAATGGAAGGTGCTTTTGGCGCGCTCAAGGTGCTGTTGGGTAAAGGTAGCCTCGTGGTACAATAAATCTACGCCGTCAATCGCTTCTAAATAGTTCGGACTCGGTTTGGTGTCTGAGCAATAGGCATAACTGTAAGTTGCCTGAGCAGGCAGCGTATAATTTTTGTAATTGTATTTTTTACCGTCTCTTTCTATGGAAATGCCTGCTTTTAATTTAGGGAGGTCTTCGATGCGCAAGCCAGCAGCAGCAACGGCTGCTTTATCGAGGTTGAGCAATTTTGGTTTCTCGTCGATGCGGTAGCCTATTGTAGGAATCCGGTGTTTGAGCGCAAAAGCATGAATTGCGATGAGTCGATCTTCAAAAATAAGTTGTTTTGGGCCTGGCTCAATGGTTTGAAAAGTGATGTCAAATTGCAGTGGGTGGCCACCAGCAGCAAGCATGGCCTTCATTAATGTTTCTAGACCTGGAGGACCGAAAATATGCAATTTTTTGTTGCGGCCTAATAAGTGCATTGTCGACAACAAACCGGGTAAACCAAAGAAATGGTCTCCATGCAGATGCGAAATCAGTATATATTGGATTTTTTGAAGCTTCAGGCTGTATTTGCGCAGTTGTTGTTGGGTGCCTTCTGCACAATCAATTAAAATGTGTCTTTCGTTACAGTTGATATACTGTGCTGTTGCTTGTCTTTTAGCGGTAGGGAGCGCGGCACCAGAGCCGAGTATGTGGAGCTCAAAACTCACTTTGCGAGTAGGTCTAGGGCGGCGTTTTTTGAATTTCCGATGGTCAGCACTTTGTCGAGTTGTGCAATTTCGATGAGTTTGCGCACACTTGGTTGCAAACCGGCTAAAGCAAACTTGCCGTTGGTGTCTTTGCAGAGGCGGTTGGCAATCAGCACTGCTGATAAGCCAGAGGAGTCGCAGTATTTGGTTTTACTCATGTCTAGGACAATGTAGTTGGTGCCAACTTTATTGAGCTGTAAGAAGTGGGCTTTGAGTTCAGGTGCATTGCTTGCATCGAGTTTCTCAACTTCAGTACTCACAACAACAATTTGGCCCTGAGGGTCCACGGAGAAATTCATAGCAATGATTTGCTCAAAAATAACTAAATTATCTTTCGATTTTAGCGGCAAGCAAATAAATAACAGCCATGCGTACGGCAACACCGTTTTCGACCTGATCTAGAATGATACTTTGTGACGAATCGGCAACATCTGAGGAAATCTCTACACCGCGGTTGATTGGCCCTGGGTGCATGATGACAATTTCTTTGGAAAGGCTGTCCAGCAAGGCCTTGTCTAGGCCAAAAAGTTGGGCGTATTCACGTAAAGAAGGAAAGTATTTGATGTCTTGGCGTTCTAATTGAATGCGCAACATATTAGCGACATCGCACCATTCTAAAGCTTCGCGGAGGTTGTGCGATACTTTGACGCCGAGTTCACCGATGTATTTAGGGATGAGTGTGCTCGGGCCGCAAACCATGACTTCTGCACCTAGTTTTTGAAGGCAGTAGATATTGCTGAGCGCTACTCTAGAGTGTAGGATGTCTCCGACAATCACTACTTTTTTACCTTCTACGGTTCCGAGTTTTTCTTGAATAGAGAAGGCGTCAAGCAAAGCTTGGGTAGGGTGTTCGTGTGTGCCGTCGCCAGCATTGACAACTCTGGCTTTGATTTTTTTCGACAAAAACTTAGCTGCCCCAGGATTAGGGTGGCGCATCACGACCATGTCTACTTTCATGGCAAGGATGTTGTTGACGGTGTCTACGAGTGTTTCGCCTTTTTTAACCGAAGAGCTTGCCGCGCTGAAATTAACGACATCGGCAGAAAGTCTTTTTTGCGCGAGCTCAAAGGAGAGGCGTGTTCTGGTCGAATTTTCAAAAAAAACGTTGGCGATGGTGATGTCGCGAAGTGAAGGCACTTTCTTAATTGGGCGATTGATCACTTCTTTGAAACGAGCAGCAGTTTCGAGGATGAGTTCGATGTCTTGACGCGTGAGGTCTACGATGCCAGTAAGGTGATCAACGCTGAGCTGCTTCATGTCCTTCTTTTGTGAATAATAAAATTTGGTCTTGTCCTTCACTTTCTTTCCATTCTACGGCTACGCGTTCGGAGGCGAGTGTATCTACTGTTTTTCCGATGTAGTCGGCCTGAATAGGGAGGTCACGGCTGAAGCGTCTGTCGATGAGTGCTAAAAGTTGCACTTGTGAAGGCCGCCCGAAAGTAAGTAAGGCGTCTAAGCCTGCACGAATGGTTCTGCCGGTAAACAGGACGTCGTCTATGAGAATAATGCGTTTGTTCTCAATAGAAAAGTCGATGTTGGTGATGCTCGGAAGTAGAGGTGTTTCTCTGCGGCGGAAGTCGTCGCGGTGAAAAGTGATGTCGAGGTTGCCTGCTTGGATGTCATGACCCAAAATGAATTCGAGCATGGTTTTGAGGCGGGTTGTGACGTGGATTCCGCGCGGCTGAAGCCCTATTAAAACAGAGTTTTCAAAGTTGCCGTGGGTTTCAATGAGTTCATGGGAAAGCCGTTTGAGCGTCAGTTCGAGCTGGGTGGCATTGAGGATGACTTGCTTTTCCATTACTGCAAAGATACTTTAAAAAATCTTTTTCTCAGTGGGTAAGTCTGAGATTAAGAAAAAACTACCCGTAACCCAAAGTAAGTCGGTAGGCTGCATTTGTTTTTTGATGTCTTCTAACGCTTGCGGAAGGTTGTTGTAAACTGTTTGAACGCCTAATGATTGCCATTCTTGTAGGTTTTTAGACCTTGGATTGCTGAATATACAAGCCGCAACTTTTGCTTGACTTGGAAACAAGGATAAAATTTCAGTGGCATCTTTGTCTTTGGCGGCACCGTATAAAATATAAAGCTGCCCTTCGCATTCATTTTGAATGAGGGGAAGCGTTGCTTGTACCCCAGCAGGGTTGTGCGACACATCAATGAAGATTTTTGGCTCAATTTGCAATACTTCTAAACGGCCAAAAAAACCAGTGTTGCTTCTGAGGTTTTCAAGCGCAGATAGCTGTTGTTCAAACGAAAATGTAAATCCTAATGTTTGAAGAGCTAGCAGGGCGGTGTTGAAATTGTTTTTTTGATAACCTAGTAATGGAAGTCGAGATATTTCAAATTGAGTGTCTTCTGAAAAGTAGATTGGCGCGTTCAGAAGGCTAGCTTTTTCTTGAAATATTTTTTGAGTTACT
>CANHBA010000014.1 GCA_947458985.1 Flavobacteriales bacterium | reverse complement strand
TCTTTGGACAACACGCTTGACTGCCGTTGGTGAAATGAACGACGAGGCAAATGCCTTTAAAATCAAATTTTCCTACAAAAACTTGGTTTGGAATTCTGCTTTCGGTATTCCTGGAACTTGTATTTTGAAATACACGAAGGTGGAGTAGGGGTTCCTTTTGATTAAGAACAAATTGTTTATTTTGCTGTTAACGAAGGGATTGAAAATGAATCTCTTTTGAAGAAATTCAGCTACTTTAACGCAAAATTATACCACATGAAGTCACTGATCGTCACGCTATTTATACTAAGTTCTACTTTTTCTTTTGCACAATTGGGCTCCACCATGTTCGGTCTTGCGCGCAATGCGCCTTCTGGGGTATTCCTCGCTACCATGGATCCAGTCACCGGAATCGCCACGAATCTCAGCCCAACCTCGGTTTCAACGAGTATCAATTTGACAGGCGCTGCCTTGAATCCGTATACCAATCAATTTTGTTTTTTTGGTGACAACGGTTTGAAATCAATCGATCTTTTTACTGGGCTTGAGTCCAATACGGCGACGATTAGCAATCCAAACGGAACTGGCTACTTCGATCTTTTTAGATTCAATACCTCCGATTCCTTGATGTATGGTTTGTCGCGCAGAAATATTCTAAATCCGCAAACCGGAGGTCTGATGGGTGCTATGTATTTAGCCACCATTGACGCCAATAGCGGAATCATTTCTGAAATCTCTCCAACGTCGATTGGCCAGAGTTTTGCCTATTCAGGAAGCGCCATCGATCCACATCAAATGGTGTTTTATTATTCAACTGGTTCGCAATTGGTGGGTTTAGATATGTACACTGGTGGTATTTTCTCGAGTCCGACCTTAACCTTTCCTAACGGCGGTCAGTACTTCGATAACTTTACTTACAGCTGTGCCGATACTACTTTATACGGCTTGGTACGCGGCAATACGACCATTCACCTAGGCAAAGTGAATGCGATGACAGGTGAGGTTACCAAAATCAGTACCCAAGCAATAGGTGTTACTTCGTTTTCAGTAAACGGTAGCTCAACGATCGACCCCGTTAACATGATTTACTATTTCATCAGTGGCTCTGGCACTGGGCTTGTTATTTATGGCGTTTCCTTGCAAACCGGTTTGGTTGTCAGTCAAGGCACCATTAGCAACACCGGAGCGCTCTATTTCGACATGATGCGCATTCAGAGCGATTGCTATGAATCTCAACCAACAAGAACACCGCCAGCCGCTTCCGCTCCAGAACTTTTGGCAAACCCGACAACTGTTGAGGTTTATCCGAATCCGTTTTCAAATGAAGTTCATATCAGTAGTCAAGCGGAATTACAAAAAATTGAGCTCTACCAATCCAATGGGACGTTGCTGCAATCAGTAGAAGCGACTGGAAAAGCGTTCACACTAGAAACGAGTCTTTTAAATGAGGGTATTTATTTCCTTCAGGTCACTACTGCGGCAGGGGTTCAAAGTGTGAAAATCCTTAAATAATAGAACTTTTTTACTGTTGAAGCAATGCTGGGATGAAAGATCCCATTGAACCGACGTGCAGTGGATCAAAGCACATTCTTGAGATCTTTTTTTTGTTGAAGCAATGCTGCGCATTTGATTGAATTCGTATTTAATCCATTAAAGCAAGCTTTATTTACTGGGATTAAAGATCCCATTGGATCGACGTGCAGTGGATCAAAGCACATTCAATTTTTCAAATTGAATTACTTTTTTTGTTTCATGACTTTGAAAAATAAATTTTTCACGCCATTAAACAAAAAAAGCACCTCCTTGAGGTGCTTTTATCAGAGTGATCCCGCTGGGATTCGAACCCAGGGCCCATACATTAAAAGTGTATTGCTCTACCAGCTGAGCTACGGAATCTGCCGTTTTGAGGGTGCAAATATACAACTATTCTTTGGATACAACAAAGAAATATGTGGTAAATTTGCTAAAAAATGAGGGTAACAAGGCAAATAGCTGATTGCCAATACACTAATGATCGCGAATAAAACTATTTTTTTAATTGGAATGATGGGCTGTGGCAAGTCTACAGTTGGCCGTTTATTGGGGCAGCAATTTGCCCTGCCTTTTTTGGATATCGATGCGGCCATTGAGCAAAGTGAAGGGCGCTCTATTTCACAGATTTTTAAAGATAACGGAGCGCTTCATTTTAGACGCTTAGAACAGCAAATGCTCGATGAGTTGCCTGGTGGGCTGCAAATTGTGGCGTGTGGAGGCGGTTTGCCGTGTTTTGAGGATAATTTGTTGCGCTTGAAGCAGAAAGGGTTGGTGGTTTATTTAGAAGCGCCGCCAGCCGTTTTGTACGCACGCATTCAAAAAGAGCTACACAGACCACTGCTGCATGACTTGCAAGCGTTTGAGCAGTTGTTTTTAGCGCGCGAAGCTTGTTACCGTGGCGCAGATGTCATTTTGGATGCCAATGTGCAACCGGCAGAACTATTGCTTCAATTGCAGCAGTTGCTCGTATGCTAAGCCACTAATAAATGTCTTTTTTGAAACCTACTGCGAAATTGAAAAACAATGGCGAGAGGTATTCTGTCGACGCTGCTGTATTGTTGTTGGCGTTTGCTAATAGTAAATAATTGAGCGTGACATCTGTGTAGATCGTGCCAATTGCAGGAATGGTATATTTCAAACCGCCTTGTAAATAGCCGCCAAGTGTAAATAAGCGCCCTTCATTTATTTCGCTTGGGTCTGACTGATGGGTTTGTTCCCAATTATACTGACCTGTTACATCTTTGGGGTCATAGACTTTACGCACTGTGCCAAGTCCGAGAATAATTCCGGAACCGCCATAGCCCGCAAAACCGTTGTCGTAGTCGTTACCTATGTAATATCTGTTCCCACCTTCAAGCGTAAAGTAACTGGTTTTGAAGCGGCTATTTACAGCTAAAATATACGGGTTGGCGTTGGGGTTAATGGCTGTAACGTAGCTCGTGAGGGTGTCGTAGTTTGCTTTTGGAAACAAATAACTAACTCTGCCATATAGTGTAACGTCGCCACTTCTTGGGATTTCTATGTGCGCATGGAGGCCAGGCATAGCTAGGCTTTGATTTTGTATACTTTGCGTATTTAAAAAACGCGTGAGACTTAAACCTCCTCCATAACTAAATTGAGCTTTGATTTGAAAGGAAAGGCTTAGGGCGAAGAAAAGTAGACTGATATATTTCATGGTCAGGGTGCTAACAAATATTGTTCCAACAAAAATAAGGCCTTTTTCTCGTTCTTTTTTTGTTGTTGTGTTTGTTTTTCATCTAAATTTGTTAAGCTATGTCACGCACGCAATATTTCTTTTCCTTCGTACTCGCGACCATCTCGTTTATTGCCGCGCGTTCCATTCAGCGCGAAGGCATCCAGAATTACTACGAGCAAATTGCCAGTAGCGTTCAAAAAGATCAAGGCTACATCGACTTTGAGCATCCTGCTGCGCCTCAGTACCTTCCAATGGGCGTACAGCCGTTTACAGCCCTTGCTACCCTAGACTCTCTGCAGTCTTTTGCAATCAGTCAAGACTCCCTGCATATCGTTCGCTACGACAACACAGCCAATACGTTTGTTCCGCTCATGGCCCTAGAAGAAGGTCAAAAAATGACGCAAATTGCCGGTTTCGATTCTACCCTTGTTTTTCTCGATGCAGCGCAAGAACTACACTTTCTGAATGCCCCTTACGCAGCAGAAACCGAACAAACTTACCCCCTCCAAAACGAAGAAGGCGCCAAACAATTACTTTGTTATCATCCCAATTTAAAGCGCATCCTACTTTTGCACAGCAACTTATTGGAAAACGGCGAGCGCCATTTCGTTTGTCAAACTTTCCACATTACCAAACGTCAGCTGAGCCAAGTTCCGCTTTTTTCCTTTGATAGTAAAGAATTGCTTTTTGAGCCCATTTCTATGGCCATTCAACCACAGTCAAACGAATTGTACCTGTTGTCAAAGTCTGGCGAAGTGTTCATTTTAGATCAAAATGGGGTGCTTATTTCGCGTCAGCATTTACCTAAGCAAATCAACGATCCAAAGCTCATTAGCTTTGCTGCAAACGGCGATCTACTCGCTACCGATGCCAATGCCTTGCATCCTGTAGTGGTGCGTTTATCTTGGCACAAAATGAGTCCTGAGCAACGGCCCCTCGTTCATTAGTCCGTCTAGCACAGACAAATTCTGAACAAACTCATTCTTTCCTTTAAATACTTGTTGGTACGCTTTGGTGGCATTTATTTCTCTGCCCAACCAAGCTTTTTTATCCGAAGGCGTTTGCCCTGTATAGTCCATGCTATATGCTATATGCAATTGCAAGTCTAGGGCGGTGTTGATCCAATTTAAAATGGCGCTATTGAATTGGTGTAAATACTCAAATTGACCTTCAAAAAGTTGCCTAATGTCGTGGGCATAATGTTCAAAATGAGGCGAATTGGCATAAGCGCTTTCGATGGCTCTCCAATGTTCAGCTTGCCAGTTTTTACTGTAGTCTATCTGAAGTGCTTCTAGGGTTTGTTTGCTCGCTGTATGCAAAATAGGAACATTGAGCTGAATGACACCATTGGCACTTAAGATTTCGGCACGGGTGCGGATGCTCTGTTTTACAAAATGTTCTTTGTTGTCAAGCACCAAATGAGGGTCTTGAAGCAAAGCACGAACATAAGCGAGGGAAGGGAAGTAAGCGCTCGGAAGAACTTGCATGTTTAGTCGACGAAGCGGAAAATTCGATCGAAGCGTATGCCAAGGAAAGAATTGACGAAAGGTGATTTAGAGAACCAAATAAAGGAAGCTCTACCCACAATATGGTCTTCTGGTACAAAGCCCCAAACGCGCGAGTCGGCAGAGTGGAAGCGGTTGTCTCCCATCATCCAGTAGTAGTTCATGGCAAAACGATAGCTTGTGGCGCGCTTTCCATCGATGTAGATTTTGTCTCCTTTGATGGCTAACTGATGCCCTTCATAGGCACTGATGATGCGCTTATACCAAGCAATGTTGTCTTTGTTGATCGCAATGCGCTGACCTTTTCTCGGGATTTGAAAGCGCTGAAAATCGGTCATGGTGTTGTTCACATTCAAGTCTTTAGGGAATTGATCTAAATTCGAAATGCGCTGCATTGGGCTAATTGTGCTTGCAACATTTGCAGCAACATCGCTGTATTGTGGATAGCGAATTTTAGCCAACTTGATCTTGAAATCTCTTTCAATTTTATTTTTCTCTAGACGGGTGAGGTTCAAAATATAAAATTGTGGGTCATTCACGGCATCGAAGTCGGTACGGGCGCCATCCGAAGAGTTTTCAAGGCCATAACGACCGAGCATTTCCTCGACAGATGGAAACGATACTTTGGTTTTTTCAATGCGGTAAAGTAAGGCTTGACCCGGCGCAACATACGCTCTTTTGCCATTGACATACAATACCGAATTTTGTATTTCGAGTACATCGCCTGGTGTACCTACACAACGCTTGATATAGTTTTCGCGTTTATCTACAGGACGGTGTATGAGCCCTCCGTGGGTCATGCCAGCGGCATATTCTTGTGAGTTGAGCGGGAAATTTCCAGCGGCAAAATGTGCTCTCGCTCGATTTTTCCAAGTTTCAAAACCGCCAATGTATTCGGCATATAATTTCTGCTGACCTATGGAGTCAAGTTGTGATAGGTTTTGGTTGCTTTTGCTATTGATGAACTGGCTAAATGCTTCTTGATTGATTAAGCCATGAAAGTCGTGGCCCATGAGGCCGCTAGGTGTACGCGGGTCTAGAATGGCGGTATCGCCAGACGGGAAGTTAAAGACAACAACGTCGTTGCGCTCAATTTTGCTCCAGCCTGGTAAGCGGGTATACGTGCCTTTTTCCCAGCTGAGGTAAGATTTGATATTGACAAGCGGAACAATGTTATGCACCAGCGGATAGGAGAGGGGCGTGATCGGAACTTTAGAACCATAGGCCAGTTTGTTCACGAAGAGGAAGTCTCCAACCACCATTGTTTTTTCCATGGAGCCCGTTGGGATTTGAAAAGGCTCAAAGGAATAGGTACGGATGACGGCAGCAGCCACCAATGCCCAAACAAAGGAGTCACCGTATTCTTTGACGCGTGGTTTACTGCCTGGTTTATCTCTGGAGACCTTATCTAAGATGATGGCGATGAGGTGGCCAACGACAGGAAGCGCCATGAAAAGGATGATGTGGTCGCCCCATTTGCGTTGTTCGAGTTCTTTGGAGTTTGCCCAATTGGTAGCGGGTCCGTATTGCAAAGTATCTTCTTTGGCAATTTTGGCAAATAACAAATAAGGAAAGAAGAGCCCTTGAAGGGTGTCTGTAAAGCTATAAAACCCAAAACGGCGCAGCAAACTGACATTGATGGTCATCCACATCACTAAATGAACCCCTGGAAAAACCAAAAGCAAGGACCACCAAGGTTTGTTGAGCACTTCTTTATAGAGGATAAAGTAGTTGTAGCCCGGCACGAGTGCTTCCCAAGACTTGCGTCCTAGTTTTGGAAATAAGCGGTGCCATTGCGCCAAATAGGGATGTGCAAGAATGAGTAAGTAAAAATAAATGAAACTCATAAGGTAGTTTTTAAGACATCGGACATGGTGTAGATGCCTTTGCGTTGGTAAATAAATTCTGCGGCCAAAACAGCGCCTAAAGCAAAGCCTTTGCGGTTGTGGGCAATGTGTTCTATTCGTATGGTATCGATATCGCTGTTGTAACTGATTTCATGGGTGCCCGGAACGTCTGGGATGCGGTGGGCAACAACCGGAATTTGTTCGGGTGAGTGCGCGTCGAGCGACCACCCTGTGTAGTTCGGATGAATGGCTAAGATGTCGTCGAGTAGGCTAACTGCGGTGCCACTAGGGGCATCTAGTTTTTGTACGTGATGGGTTTCCGAAACCTCGATATGATAAGCATTGTGCGCTTTCATGAGGCTTGCTAATTGACGGTTGAGTTCAAAAAAGAGATTCACGCCCACACTAAAGTTACTCGCGTAAAGAAGGGCAGCGTCGGCCTCGAGAACCACAGTTTTTACTTCAGGTAAGGCGGCTTGCCATGCGGTGGTCCCGACTACAATTGGGACTTGTTTTTGTGCGCAATATGCGATGTGTTGTGGGGCTAGCTCAGGACGTGTAAATTCGATGCAAACATCTACTTCTGACCAATTTACCTGGTCTAGCGGAAGCTGAGAATTGATTTTTGCTACAATGCTGTGCCCCCTTTCAAGGGCGATTGTTTCAATGGCTTTACCCATTTTACCGTAACCGAGCAGTGCTATTCTCATGGTCTAAAGATACGATATATCAACGAAATGTCAGTTGTATTTTGGCACCTAGGTACTGATTTGGAACAAAACTAGGTTCGATGTGTAGGCTGAGGTCGGGGTTGGTGTCAAAATGGACGAAGTGAGCTTCTGCACCCGCGTCAGCAATTTGAAAGAGATAGAGTGCTGCGAAACCAAGAATAGAGAGGTCGCGCCAGTCGAGGTACTGACGGTAAAGTTGCAATACAGCTGGTGTGTCGTAGGCTGCCCATTTGGGGTCGAGGACGCCTCCATTGAGTCGGTTGGTGTATTCTTGCTTGAGCTGGACTTGGGTAATTTGGTTGGTGGCTAAAAAATAACCAGCAGCTCCTAGGCCACCGTAAATAAGCGGCACCTTCCAGATGGCGTTGTTGTGATTTGGCGCATCAAGAGTATTTCTTACTTGCCCCAAACCAGGTACAAGCGCTGAATAGAGCATGCTTTTTTGGTGGTAGCTCAGCTTGACGCTGTCTTTTTGCTGGATGGTGTCTTGCGCAAAGTAGGCCTGCGCGAGTATTAGGAAGCAAAATGCTAGCCTCATTCTGATTTTTTAAGCATTTCAATGAGGCGTTGCAACTCAGACTCATGTGTAAAATGGACGATGAGTTTACCTTTGCCTTCAGGCGTTTTGTCGATGCTTACTTTTGTACCGAGTTGTTCGGAGAGGTAAGACAAATAGAGTTTTTCGGTTGTGCTCAGGCTTATTTTGGCTTTAGGGCCAGCGCTTGGTGTGCTAGCTGCCTTTTGCTTTTCAGGTTTGGAAAGCGCCTCGACATCGCGTACAGATAGTTGTTCGTCTAGGATGCGTGCCAGCGCAACAAGTTGCTCTTTTTCGGTAGTTAGGGCAAGAAGCGCTCTGGCATGCCCCATTGTGATTTGTTTGTCTCTGACCGCAGCTTGAATGGCGTCTGGGAGTTTGAGCAAGCGCAAATGGTTGGCAACATGCGACCTCGATTTGGCTACTTTTTCAGAGAGTAGTTCTTGGGTGAGCTTGCATTCTTCGAGTAAACGTTCGTAAGAAAGCGCTACTTCGATGGCGTTGAGGTCTTCGCGTTGGATGTTTTCAACGAGTGCCATTTCGAGCATGGTTTGGTCGTTGGCGATGCGCACATAAGCAGGCACTTCGGTGAGGCCAGCGAGTTGAGCAGCTCTAAATCGGCGTTCGCCTGAAATGAGTTGATAGCGGTCTCGGCCCATTTTTCTGACCGTGAGCGGTTGTATGATGCCGTGTGTTTGAATGGAGGTTTTGAGCTCGTCTAGAGCACTGCGCTCAAAATGTGTGCGTGGGTTAAACGGGTTGGCCTCGATTAAAGAAATGGAAATAAGTGCTACGGCACCTGCAGGAACAGCACTTGCTCCGGTGATATCCGTATCGGCATTTTGTAAAAGGGCACTCAGGCCGCGGCCCAAAGCGGGTTGTTTTTTTGCGTTAGAGCTCATGATCTATCTCGATGATTTTGTCGTCGTTTCCTATTTTGGTGAGGTCGTTTTTTTGCAAGAGTTCGCGTGCAAAATTGAGGTAATTGACGGAGCCTTTAGAGGAGGCGTCGTGCATCACGACGGTATTGCCGTGGCTAGAAGCTTCGCTAAGGGTGGTGTTGCGGTGAATAACGGTGTCGAAGACCAATTCTTGAAAATGCGTCTTGACTTCGTCTACAACTTGGTTGGCCAAGCGCAAACGGGTATCGTACATGGTTAAGATCATGCCTTCGATTTCGAGTGCGGGGTTGAGCCTGCCTTGTACAATTTTGATGGTATTGAGTAATTTGCTGAGCCCTTCAAGTGCAAAATATTCGCATTGAACTGGGATCATGACAGCATCGGCAGCAACCAATGCGTTAACGGTAATGAGGCCAAGGGAGGGGGAACAGTCGATAAGGATGAAGTCGTAGTCGTCTTTGATTTGCTCGAGGGCAGCACGCAAAAGGTACTCCCGGTTCGGCATATTGATCATTTCGAGTTCGGCGCCAACGAGGTCGACGTGTGAAGGTAAAATAAAGAGGTTCGGATTGCTGGTTTCGAGAATGGCCTCTTGTGCTGGGCGGTTATTGACCAAACAATCGTAAATGTTTTTAACCGATTTAGGATCAAAACCAGTACCAGAAGTTGCATTGGCCTGCGGATCTGCATCGACAATGAGTGTCTTGTATTCAAGCACACCCAAGCAACCGCCTAGATTAATTGCGGTTGTTGTTTTTCCGACGCCACCTTTCTGATTGGCAATGGCAATGATTTTACCCATAATGATTCAATTGAACTATAAAATTACAAGTTGTTCAGCATACTTTTTGTCCATCCAAAAGGAACTTATTAACCATTTTCGAGCAACACCTGTCAATATCATTCATTCACAGTTTGTTAGCTCGAACGCGCTACTGCATATTTTTCACTAATTTTACAGCAATGAATGCAGTTCGGTATTACAGCATAGGAAGTCACGCAAGCAACAATCTGAAGTTAGATGCTGCAAATAGCGCTCCTTTTCATTTAATGCTCCACAAAGATCAAACGGGTCAAGTTTTGGTCAGCACCAGAATGGCTCAAGCAACATTTTACATAAATGGCTCGCCAAAAAATGAAATGGTGGCACTGCAGCCCGGCGATGAGCTCTCCATTGGAGCGCAACAAATCAATTGGATGCAGGTTTTTTCGATCACTGCAGAAGAAATAATGCACAAGCAAACAATAGAAGCAAACAATCAAACTGAACGCAAAGGAATGCGTATTCAATTAGTTTTGATCTACTTGGCCATTATTGTACTGCTTTTTTTAATGGCTTTTTACATTTAATGCCTAAAAAAAACAGCCTACCTATATACGGAATCAGAAATAATTTGTAATATTGCACCCCCGTTCAGTTGAATTGGGCTAAATTTTCAGAGATGAACGTCATTAAACAAATCGAGCAGGAGCTAATCGCCAAAAATGAATTACCAGCTTTCGGAGCAGGTGACACCATTATCGTATCATACCGTATTGTTGAGGGTAACAAAGAGCGTATCCAGCAATTCCAAGGTGTTGTATTGCAACGTCGTGGTGCTGGTGCAACCGAAACTTTCACTATCCGCAAAATGTCAGGTAACATCGGTGTAGAGCGTATCCTACCAGTTAATTCTCCTTTCATTGAAAGCATCACTATCGTGAAACGCGGTGCAGTTCGTAGAGCACGTATTTTCTACTTCCGTGAGCGCACTGGTAAATCAGCACGTATCCGCGAGAAAAAGAACTTCGCAAGATAATATCTTGATACCAAATATTCAAAAAGGAGCTTATGCTCCTTTTTTTATGCGCTATAATTTGCACTTTATCAAACTATTCTCAACAGGATTATCGTCAATGAAGCAGCATTCTATTCCCGAATGAAAACACCGAAGTCATTCTTCTTAAATTCAGGTCGTATCGATCTCTTTTCTCTAGGTTCTAGAAACACATTGAAGCTTCCTTGAAATCTTACTCAATCGAAAGAATTTCAAATTCTGTGCGTCTGTTGAGGGCTCGGTTTGCGGCAGAATCATTTGCGACTCTTGGTTGGCTTTCGCCGTAACCTTTGTATTGGATGCGTGCTTCGGCTATTCCTAAGGAAGAGAGGTAAGCTGCAACTTGTGCCGCTCTTTTCTCAGAGAGTAACTGATTGCGTTGTGCATCGCCGATGTCGTCGGTGTGGCCATTGATCTGGATACTTAAATTGGTCTGCTTGCTCAGGTAATTAGCGAAGCCTTTTAGTAAAAATTGCGCATCGCCACTGAGCTGTGCGTCGTCGGTTTCAAAAACAATCGCTTCAATGGCGTAGGCGCTGCCTTCTTGCAAGGTGTCGATTTTTAAATCGGGCGCCTCAATTTTGGTTGTTTTGGCTTTTAAAGTGTTGCTGTCTAATACAACCGCCTGAAAGCTGTAGTTGTCTTTGGTGACTTCCAAACTGATTTTTTGATCTACCTGAACGGCCATGGCATATGTACCATCTTCATTGCTCAGTGCAGTAACCTTGCTGCTATCGTCCTTTTCGTACCTTACCGTTAACTCAGCGCCCGCAATAACTTTGCCGTTGCTGTCTTGCAAGCGACCACTTAAGATGCGCGTTTCCTTGGGGCGGGCAGCTTCGTGCAATTCAAAGCTGAAAATATCCCAATTAGCTTGCTGCTGACTAGAAAAATAGGCTTGTTTGCCATCTGTAGAAACGAAAATCCCAAGTTCATCGGCACTGGTATTGATCGGGTAGCCAATATTTTGAATCGGCCCCCAGCCATTGGCTTCTTTGCGCATCATAAAAATGTCGAGGCCGCCCATGCCCGGTCTTTGTCGGCCACTTTCAGAAACAAAATAGAAGGTTTCTCCATCTTGATGAAAAAAGGGGCTTTTGTCTTTACCTGCAGTATTGACAATGCTAAAGGGTTTGGCCATGCCCCAAGAACCATCTGCTTGTTTTTCGCTATAGTATATATCGTTGTCTTGGCTTCCTTTTCTAAGGCTCGTAAAATAAAGAATTTTGCCGTCAGCAGAGAGCGAGGGCTGCGCTTCCCAACCATCTTTGGTATTGATGTTGGTGCCTAAATTGACAAGCGTACTCCATTCGTATTGATCTGTTGTTCCCTTCTTGAGCTTGAGCTTAGTGCTGTATAGGTCGCAGTTGAGGTATTCCTTATTGTAAACGGTTTCAGCTTTGCAGGCACATAAAATGAGTTCGCGGTTGTCTGCGGCTAAACTTGCCGAACCGTAATTTTGAAATTGGCCGTTGTTGAACGGATGAGGTAGTGGCCGTCCTTTATTGAATTCAAGTGCTTTCATATGATCAGCAACAGTAAACTCTTCTTGCATGTAGCCCGACACATCACCTAGGTTTGTTTTGTCTGCCTTTCTTGTGAAAAACAACATGCTGTTGTCGGGGCTCAACATAGGGAAGTATTCGTCTTGGGTGGAGCTCACGCCACTCACACGCGCGACATTAAACGGAACCGGATTTGCTTTGGCGTCTAGCGGGAAACGCAATTCTTTGTAGACAGGTAAAATTTCTTCTTTGAGTTTGGTGTAGTTACTGGCTTGTTCTCCGGGGTAAATGGAGTCAAAAGCCATGAAAGTTTCAAGGTAGGTAAGGGAAGCGGCTTTTTCACTGAAGCTGTAAAGTAAGCGCGCCGCATAAAAGTAGGCATCGGAATGATGACTTGGGCATTTTTGAATACTGGCTTGATAAAATACAAGTGCTTTTTGCAAGAGTTTTTCGCCTTCCGACCGCGTGTTGTTTTGTTTGACCAACGCCATACCGCGCTGATAATGGATCTGACCAAGATAAAAATAAGCCTGTACGTTTTGAGGATACTTGCTCACGACAGCTGCTAGACCTTGCACTTGCAATTCAAAGGTTTCTGCGCTGAAAGCTTCTTCAATAGCCTTATTGATTTTTTTATCGGAGGTGGTGCAGGGGCTAGCTTGCCCATAAGAAACTGTTGTGCCCAGGAGCAAAAAAAACAAGCAAAGGTGTGTAACAAATTTCATCACCTGAGTTTAACGAACTTGGTCTAAAAAGTTACATTTTTTGGAGGGTTTCTATGCAAAATGCACAATCTGCAGCGGAGATATCAAGATGCGTTACCATTCTGATCATGCCGGGGCCAAAAGCCATGCATAAAATACCTTTTTGTTTCAATTGTTCGATGATGAGGTCGCGTTGCGCAGGCTCTTTGAGAATAGCCACTACAATATTGGTTTGCACCGGCACCACTTCTTTAACCCAGGTGCAAGAGGCCAGCGCTTGTTCGAGTTGCTTGGCATGTAAATGGTCGATATGAATGCGCTCTACATTGTTTTGCAGCGCATACAAGCCACCTGCAGCAATAATACCAGCTTGGCGCATGCCGCCGCCCATTACTTTTCTCACACGGCGCGCTTTGTCAATAAATGCGGCGCTCCCCAATAGTAAAGAACCCACGGGAGCTCCTAAGCCCTTTGAGAGGCAAACCGAAATGCTGTCGTAAAAGGCGCCATATGTCGCGGCTTCAAGTCCATTGAGCGCTAATGCGTTGAAAACTCTTGCACCATCGAGATGCAGGGGTAGGTTTAATGCTTTGCAAACGCTACTTATTTTTGCGATTTCAGCGACGTCATATACAGCGCCGCCACCGCGGTTAGCGGTGTCCTCTAAAGAAACAAGCTGGGTGAGCGGAAAATGGACGTCGTGTGCAGGATTGATCCATTGAGAAATCGCAGCGGCTGTGATTCTGCCGCGGTCTCCGGGCAACAAGCGCACAGACGCGCCAGAGTTTTTGGCAATGCCTCCGCCTTCGTATTTATAGATATGACTTTCTTCGTGGCAAATGACCTCTCCACCAGGTTGCACATGGACATTGATGGCAATTTGATTGGTTTGTGTCCCCGAACTGCAAAAAAGCGCGGCTTCTTTGCCAAAAAGTTTTGCCCCATAGGCTTCGAGTTCCAAAACGGTTGGATCTTCTTTAAAAACGTCGTCTCCAACAGGTGCATTTGCCATGGCAGAGCGCATTTCAGAAGAGGGTAGGGTTACGGTGTCGCTACGTAAATCAATCATTTGCTTACTTTTGACAAAAATACGAGAAGAAGTGATATGTTAGTCGTTTTATTGATTGTTGTGGTCGGTACATCATTTCTTGGTGCACTTGCCACATTCTTTACAGGCTTTGGTCTCAATACCATTTTGGTTCCCGTGTTTATGATTTATTTTGATGCGCCTCTTGCCGTTTTGATGGCGGGTATCGTTCATTTGTGCAATAATATCTTAAAGGTTGCGCTTACGTCACGGTCAATAGATTGGAATTTATTTCGAAATTTTGGCTTGCCAGCGCTGCTTTTTGCTTTCATAGGGGCGCAACTCCTCCATACAGTGAAGGATACCATCGGACCCCAACTCACACCTGTTTTTGGTGGCATATTTATCCTATTTGCCTTATTAGAATTGTTCAATTGGAAATTTCCGCTTCAAGGCCCATGGGCCATGCGCATAGGCGGCATTTTGAGTGGCTTTTTTGGTGGCTTCTCCGGGCATCAGGGCGCACTCAGGGCCTTGTTTTTGTCCAAACTCAAGATTGAACCTATTGTTTTTGTGGCCACAACCGCCATTATTTCGCTGTTGGTGGACCTCACCAGAGTGAGTGTATATTTTTCGGGATTATGGTTTTCTAATTACTACCCAACCCATGTTATGTTTTACGCTGTGCCTGGAGCCTTGATTGGCACCTTAGTGGGTAAAAAATACATACAAAAGGTAAACCATTCCAAGTTGTCAATCATCGTTGGTGTTGCCTTATTAGCAATGGGTTTAACGATGGTTTTGGGCTACTTTAATCCGATCCATTAGTTTTCGGAAACAACTGCTTCTTGACGCCGTATTGGTCAATGACGTATTCTTCTATTTTTTCACCTTTATTGGAGTAGGTGCAGCTGTAATTGAGCTTGCCATCCGAATAGAAGGTCTGATGTCGCCCAACAGGTAGGTCTAGAGCAAATTTTTCCGTTTGCATGACTTGACCCAATTCGTCGTAAGTGATGAATTCACCGTTTTTCTTGCCGTCTTTCCAGTTTTCGGTACGCGCTACTTTGCCGCTATCGAAATAGTACTTCCAGTTTCCTTGTTTCTTACCTACTTTGAAGAATAGCTCACTTTCTTTCTGACCGTTGTTATTGTAAGTGATTTGAGGACCGTCGCTAAAGCCGTCTTTGTAATGAGTGAGCTTACGCACTTTACCATTCGGAAAATAGCTGCGCTGGGGGCCGTCTAGAATGCCGTTTTTATAATGTTTGTACATCAGGGTGTCGGCCAAGGCATTTGCATTAAATTGAATAGATGGCCCATGAAGTTTGCCGTTTTGGTACCAAATCTCAAATTGCACCCGATTGGTAGAATCGTAATAAATGTAAGTGGCACCTTGCTCAACGCCAATTTGGTAAGTCTGAATGGCTTGGATGCAACCACTTTTGTAATAGGAGGTGTCTGTACCTTGACGCCTTCCATTGACAAAATTTAATTTTTCTTCGATGATGAAGTTTGGATAACAACTCACGCAATTGCCATTGTAAGGCGTTGCGTAATCTTTGCGCAATAAATACAAATTGTGGTCTTCGTCAAAGGCAATACTTTCATGGCAATATTTGACGTTTTTTGTGGGGCAAACCTGCCTTGTGCTCTTGCACGGCTCGGGTACTTGCGCCAAAACTAAATTTGCGCATAAAAAAGTCAAGACAAATACATATAGTTTGATCATCATTTTGTTTAGAGCTATTTTTTTGGCAATTTCAGCAGCGATTCGCGCATGAGTGCAGGTATTTCAATGCTTTTTTGCAGGTTCGAATTGAAGCCAACCAGCGTGCTGCTACCTGTTGTTTTGAGTTGGCCGTTGACATGAATTTCATAACTCAGGGTAAAACTCTTGTTGCCAATTTTGTTACAAAACATATGAATTTCTGGGGCGTCTGCTAAAAAGATAGGTTGGTGATACTGTACTTCGTTGTGCACCAATACCACCCCGTTTTCCATCCAATCCCAGTTTGGCCCCACTAATAAATTGAAATAGTGGATGCGTGTCATTTCAAAATAACTCAGGTAAATAGCGTTGTTGACGTGCCCGAGGATGTCTATATCGGTTAAACGGACTTGAATTTTGGCTGGTTTGATCACTTGTCGAGTTTTTGAAATAAGGAATTATTGGAGATGTATTCTGGAACGAGTTGTTTCATGATGCTTACGCTGGCTTCGTTTTCTTGTAACGTTGCCGTAGTTAAAAGTTGCTGAATGCGATCGTTTTGGGCGGCTTCGGTAGGTCTTGTTTTGGCAATCAAAATTTGCGGATGATACGTCGGAATGGTATTCTCTGCATTAGCGAGTACTTCTTCATAGCGTTTTTCGCCAGGGCGCAGACCTATAATTTTGATATTGATATCTGTATAAGGACGCAAACCCGAAAGTTGAATCATTTTTTTAGCAAGATCGAGTATCTTGACTGGTTCGCCCATGTCAAAAACGAAAATTTCACCACCGTTGCCCATTGTAGCTGCTTCTAGCACGAGTTGACACGCTTCCGGGATGGTCATGAAGAACCTCGTGATGTGTTCGTCTGTGAGGGTAATAGGGCCACCTTCAGCAATTTGTTTTTCAAAAATAGGAATGACCGAACCGTTCGAGCCCAAAACGTTGCCGAAGCGTGTTGTGATGTAAGCGGTATGGTGGGCTGCGTTGAGTTCTGTCACCAACATTTCGGCGATGCGTTTAGAGGCGCCCATAACGTTGGTCGGATTCACTGCTTTGTCTGTGGAAATCATGATGAACTGATCGGCCTTGAACTTCGCGGCTAATTCTGCAATACGTTTTGTACCGCCAATGTTGTTTCGGACTGCTTCTGCGGGGTTGGCCTCCATTAAAGGAACGTGCTTATAGGCTGCAGCATGAAAAACGATTTGTGGCTCATACAAAGCAAAGAGCCGTTCCATGCGCTGTTCATCGCAGATGTCGCCGATGACGTATTCAATTTGCACCGTGGTTTCAGTTTTCTGGAAACGCTGTTCAAGGTCAAAAAGTGCAGATTCTGCTTGGTCTAATAAAATGAGCTTCCCAACTTTTTGCTGCAAAAGCGCCGCTGCTAGGCCACTGCCAATACTGCCAGCTGCACCTGTAACAAGAATGGTTTTGTTCAAAAAGTGTGCTGCTAACTTCGGGTTTTCTACCGAAATAACAGCTCTCCCTAATAAACTATTGATGTCAATTTTTTTGAGGTTACTCACTTCAAATGTGCCATTGACCCAAGCGCGTGCTTCTGGTACCCTTTTGATTTGAATGCTGAGGTCGAGCGCAATTTCGGAGAGTTCTTTGAGCTTGCTTGTATCGATGTTTTGTACAGCGATAATTAAGGTGCTGATCTGATGCTTTTCTTTGAGTTGTCGGAGTGCAGAAAGTGGATAAACACGTGTGCCTTCTATGCGCTTGCTCTGAAGGTTGGTCGCATCGTCTAAGAAACCAACAACATGCTGTAAGTTTGCGGTGTCTTTTTCAATCAAACGTTTGGTGAGTTGGCCTGATACCCCAGCGCCAAATATGAGAATAGCTTCTTCTTTACCTTTGTCTTTGGTGTATTCAAGATATAATAGTTTGAAGACAAAACGTCCTGAAATGACAAAGGCAGTACTGAAAATGAATTCCATGACCAGTACAGAGTTTGGAAATAAATAGAAGCCGTCTAGCTGATAGAAACGAACCATGCTTCCCAATATGAAGAGCAAAGACGTTGTTATTTCAGCAATAAATATGCGTTTGGAGTCAGCGGTAGAGGTGTGTCTGACAATGCCCTGTTGAATTTGAAAAAGGGCAAATACAACTAATTTAACAACAACAAAAAACCAAAGTGATTTAGAAAGAATAGCCCATTCGGTCTCAATTAAAGAAAAATCCGCCTTGAGGTCAAAGCGGATTAAATAGGCAAAAAATAAGGCGAAAAGATGGATGAGTAAGTCAAATAGGACTATCACCCATCTTGGTGTATTTTTTTTGAGTTGAAGCACATGCAAAGATAGCAAATAATGCTATTCTCTCACGAGGTGTACCAGCCCTTGTTTTTCGATTTCGTCGCCAGCATTTGTAATGGTGCGGGCCACGTAAAAGTAGACACCTTCTTCCATTTCGTTGCCTTTTTCATCTGTGCCGTCCCATTGGAATGCAGGGTCTGTAAATTCACGAATGGTATTGCCCCAGCGGTTCACGATGATACATTCATAGGTTTTGAGACCACCGTAAAACAACATTTGAAAATAATCGTTGTTGCCGTCTGCATTTGGTGTAAAGACGTTAGGGAATTCGATATCGCAGAAATAGAAAGCAACAGAAGCGGTATCGATGAGTGTTCCACACATGTTGGTCGTGGAAATAATGTAATCGCCTGGTGTAGTTACTTGGATGGTAGGGGTTGTGGCACCCGTGCTCCAGAGGTAACTGACGTTTTGCGGTTGCTGAACGCCGGCAAGTGTGGCGGTTTCACCAATACATAGTGTGGTGTCAATGACTGCCGTGAAAGGATCTGCAACAAACGTTAGGCTAAAGGTTTGGTTGAAGCTACAAACGGTGTCTTGTAGGTTGATCAAGTAAATGCCAGAGGTATCAGCGGTAATGAGCGGGTTTTGCCCACTTGGGTTACTGAATGTAATTTCGCTCGCATTTGAAGACCAATTGCTACCTGTGTAAGACAACACGCCAAATACTTGAAGGGTGAGGTTACACAATACGGTATCGGACATTGGTGAAATTGGTGCAGGAATGCTATCCACCATAATTTGCGTGCTATCGGCACAACCAATTTGGTCAATAACGGTAACCCAATAAGAACCAGAATTGAGGTTGGTAAATGCACCTGTTGGACTGGTACCTACCAAAGTAGTTCCTTGATGCAAAACATAAACATAAGGAGCAACACCTAAAGTGGAGCTGGTAGTAATGGAGCCGTCTTGTAAACTGCAAAATTCAAGTGTGCTGGTTGTTTGGCCAAGAAGTGGGTTGGTAGAGGGGTATATGGTGGCGCTAGTTGTGTCGTGGCAGCCATTGACATCCTCCACATAAATTTGGTAAAAACCGGGTACGAGATTGCTGAATATCGGGCTCGCAGAGAATGTGCTGCCGTTTGTGAGACTGTACTGATAAGCTGGGGTTCCGCCCGTAATGGTAAGGTCAATGATACCGTTATCTAGTCCGCAAGTTGTGGTCGTGACCACCATATTGCTGATGTCCACAGAGTCAACGCCAAGTAAGGCGGCTTGCACGGTGTCTGAACAGTTGTTTTGATCCACTAAAATAACCGTATAGTTATTAATGCCTAGGCCTGTAAAGGTGCCGCTAGGTTGAAAATTAAGGCCGTTATTGATGCTGTAGGTGTAACCACCTGCACCGCCTGAAGCACTTGCATCTAAAATACCGTTACTGCTACCGCAAGTTGGGTTGGTTTCTAGTACGTTGTCAATTTGTGGATAAGAGATGGTAAGCGTGATGGTGTCATAACAAGTATTGGTGCTGTCGGTCATCATGACGATGTAACTCGTAGTGCCGGTTGGCGATACTGGTGTAGGGTTGTTTCCTGAATACACCCCCGTTGGATAGGAATAGTTGTCGTGAAGCCAAGTAATGGTGTAGTTCGGGATAGAAGCAGAAATTGAAATGTTGTCGAGACCCCAGTGGTCGTAGGGTGCGCCGGATACGGCTAATTGTGTCCAACGGAATTTGGTGGTAGCAGTTTGCGCCGCTACGGGTATGTTTTCGCAATACTGATTCCATGAAGTCATGTAAGAGTCATAACCCCCATTAGGGCTCCAGTAGTTCATGGTAGTCCAGGTGGCGCCGTTGTCGATGGAATATTGAAGATACACACCTTCACTCGCTAAATCTGGGCCTTCACAAGGGGAGGCTTGTGCTTGAATGGAATAACGCATTTCAAAACAAACCGTACCACCTGCAGATACATCCAGAGGTACAGTAGCCATGACGCGTGGCGCAACAGATTGGTTTCCCATCCACATGAAGTCAGAACCGTCGAGTGAAGGAACGCCACATGTGTTGTTGGCGATGGTCACGACTTGAGAGAAATCCCAACCGACAGGTTGCCCTGCATTGAAGTTCTCGCCAAAAGCCAAAACGCTTGTTCCGGATCCGTTTACACTTAAAATGGTTGAGCCATTACAAGGAACGATGGTGTCTTGGGCAATAGCCTGTACGGTACATTGCGCCTGTAAATTTTGACCAAGGCCAAAAGAGAGAGCAAGTCCTAGGATGAGGTGCTTGAATTTCATGGAGTAGTAGTTTTGGTTTGGGTTACTGAACCGTAACGTGTAGGATGTTGTAGTCGGTCAGTTGTGTTTTGGTAAGGTTTGCTGGCATGTGGTCAAAAATAGTAAGACCCATGTTGTTGCGGTCTAGACAAACGCCTTGCAAGGTTTGGTTCGGTTGCAAAGTTTGAGTGTAGAGGTATTCATCGTAACCACAAGTTGCACAATTGTTATCATAATACAATTCGAAACTGTACGAAACCGTTTTGACTTCGTTGGTGGTGTTGGTGATGGTAAGTGCAATTAAATCTGCTTGATATCCTTCAGACGGAACATCGCAATGTAAAGGAGCTGTAGTA
>CANHBA010000013.1 GCA_947458985.1 Flavobacteriales bacterium | reverse complement strand
GATTTTGAATCGCCAATTGGCGTATTTACACAAGAAGCGCAGTACGTCATGTTCTCGAACCTTTCACTGGGTGCCACCAACTATGTTTGGGATTTCGGCGACGGACAATTTGCCTATGATTTTGAACCTTCACACGTATTTCAAAATACAATGAATGGTTATACTGTCACGCTTACTGCGCTTACCGATCTACTTTGTGCTGACGCTACCTCAATAAGCATTGGCTACCAGTACAACGAGTTGCTTTACATTCCAAACAGCTTTACCCCTGATGGCGACCAAAACAATCAAGTTTTTTGTCCGGTATTCTATTCGGGTTACGATCCTCAGAATTACGAATTCACAGTTTACAATCGCTGGGGTGAAGTGATATTTGAAAGTCGCAATGCACTTGTTGGCTGGGATGGCACTTACGGACCAGATGCACTTCAAGCGCCAACTGGCATGTACACTTATCGTATTTTGTACAAAAACCCTGACCTCGACGAGCGCAAGGTACTTACGGGCCACGTCAATTTGCTGCGCTAGTTTGAATAAAATCCTATCTTTGGGCCTGACCTACTCAGGCAAATGAAGGAACGCAGTTTTTATTCGAATCTATTCTTTTCATTGGGGTTGAACCTATTGGTGAAGCCCTTGGCCATCTTTGCAATTGATGCCGCCGTACAAAATATTGTAGGTCAACAATACGGGATTTACTTCGCTTTCTTCAATTTTACGCTCATTATCTCTATCGTTTTTGATTTAGGTGTCAATAACTATAGCACCAGGCTAAGCGCTCAAAATTTGCCTGAAGCCAAAAAATTATTGTCAACTATCCTTGGCCTGCGCCTTGTAATAATGCTCGTTTATCTGGCCGGAATTGGCCTTCTCAAAGTTTTTGTTACACTCAGCTGGACCGAATATAGGCTGATCCTTTTGCTCGGACTTAACCAATTTTTAATTGCAAACATCTCCTTTATTCGGAGCTATTTTGCCGGTCTGCAACGCTTTCGTTTAGATGCCTTTTTAAGTATTCTAGATCGATTATTGCTCATCTTATCAATGGGCTACATTATTTACATTTATCCGGACGGATTTAAACTCATCGATATAGAAACCTATAGTATGTTTCAATTCGGATGCTACGCAATGAGTTTTCTTTTTGCTGGAGGTTTGGCATTGTATCTGCTCAAACCACAATTGGAATGGCCGCGTCTGAATACCATTTTACCCGTCATTCAAAAATCATTTCCTTACGCACTACTCATTGTGCTCATGACGCTTTATACCCGCATAGACGCGCTTTTACTCCTTCACTTTTCCGCAGATAATGGCCAGCAAGAGGCGGCATATTATGCCCAAGCATATCGCTTAATTGATGCCTTGTACATGTTTGCAATGGTTTTTGCTGGTTTACTTTTCCCGATGTTTGCCAAAATGCTCAAAGAAAACCCACAAGCAATTGGCGCTTTGGTAAGCCAAGCCAGCAAACTACTATTGGGGTCGAGTTTGGCATTTATCGTTTTTAGTTTTTCTAGAGGAGGGGCCTTGATTGATCAAGTTTACTCAAATACTTCTGTCGATAGTGGCAGCATTTTGTTTTTACTAAGCATCGCCTTTTTTGGAATGGCATCAAACCTTATTTATGGCTCCTTGCTCACGGCTAATGGATCATTGAAGGTGTTGAATACCATTTCATTTGTTGGTTTTTTGGTGAATATTAGTTTGAATTTGATTTTAATTCCCAAAGTGCTCAATGGCGGAGCTGTTATTGCAGCAGGAGTAGCGGCTCTTACTCAAATTATTGTTGCCCTGGCCCAAGCAATTTACTGTAAACGCTTATTTAAATTGCCACTTGTTGATCCCCATTTTTATAGATACCCGTTGCTCATTATTGTCTTATTGTTTTGGTTTGTTATTGTTGATTGGACTCCGATAGGCTATTTATATGGCAATTGGGTCCTGCTAATTGATATTTTAGCAACTATATTCCTGCTTTTTACATTTAAATTTATAGATGTCAAGGAGCTGATTTCGCTTGTTCAAAAACGCAGTAAAACGCAATAAATATGGATTTTTGGAGTTATTGTCATAGCTTTGAAAAAAATTAGCGCCCGCAAGTAAGACCTATGGAAAACAATAACCTCTCAGACCAACGCAACGCCTTATTAATTTTTCTTTGGAATCAACGCAAAGCTTTGGTGCTATTTACAAGCGCAGCCGCTGTCATTTCCATTATTGTCGCTTTTCTGATTACCCCTTTATATCTATCGACAGCTATTGTATTTCCTGCAGCATCGAGTAATGTCTCCTTCTCAGAACAACGAAATGTAAAAGCTGCAGCTATGGACTTCGGAGAAGAAGAACAGGCCGAACAACTTGTACAAATTTTGTCATCTTCGCGCATTAGAGACCGTATTGTTCAGAAGTACGACCTCATGCAAGACTACGAGATCTCTAAAACAGATCCGAACAAGTACTACAAACTCAATAAAGCCTATAACGAACATTTCACTTTTGGACGTACACGCTATGGCTCCATTCAAATCGATGTGCTCGACGAAAACCCAAAACAAGCCGCTGCCATGGCTAATGATATCGTAGACCTCATCGATACCATCAAAAACGAAATGATCCGCGAACGCACCATTCCAGCCTTTCAAATCAATTTGCGCAAAAAACAACAAATGGAAAAAGAGCGCGACTCTATCCTGAAGTGTTTAGAAGACCTTGCTGAACTTGGCGTATTGCCAAACGATACCAGAGCTACCCTTTACCAAGCATTGGTCGATGCCAAGAACCCACAAGAAAAAGAAGAGCTCCGCAAAAAAATTGAAGCTAATAGCAAGTATGGCTCTGTTTACGACGGTTTAGAATACCAACGCAACGAAAAAATCGTCAAAATTGAGGATTTCAAAGTGTCTTACGAACAAGCTGAATCCGATGCAAATGCCAATTTCAATCACAAATTTGTGGTGGAAAGAGCAGTTATTGCAGACCGCAAAGAAAAACCAAAGCGCATGATTATTGTGTTGGTAGCTACTGTAGGCGGGTTTTTATTCGGCTTGTTTTTCTTGCTGATCAGACAACGCATCAAAGAACTTCAGCAGAACGCCGCATAAGGTTCAAATGACCGACCCTACTGTTTATTCCCTCATTCCAGTTGGCTTATTGGCCATCTATTACGCTATTTTTCAGACCGAGAAGCTCTTCTTGAGTTTGGCCTTTCTGACGCCATTATCTATCAATATCGAAGAATATACCAGTAGCTTTGGGTTGTTTGTCCCGACCGAACCGTTGCTTTTTGGGCTCATGATCTTACTGAGCGCCTTTCAAATTAAAAAAGCGTTCCTCCCACAAAATATTTGGCGCAGCCCACTTATTTGGGCAATCATCATTTATATCTTATGGATGTTGCTTTCAGCCCTGACGAGCAGCCATCCATTAGTGTCTTTTAAATTCATTCTCGCCAGACTTTGGTTTATTGTGCCAGTCTTGTTTTTTGGCACTTACTTCTTTCAGAATCGCAGCAACCGGATCAGCTTTATTTGGCTATTTATCGTGGCAACAGTCATTGTGATCATATACACGCTGATCCATCATTCCTTTTATGGTTTTGGCGAAAAAGAAGGACACTGGGTAATGTCGCCATTCTTCAAAGACCACACCATTTATGGTGCAATCGTAGCCCTTATTCTACCCCTTGCCGTCGGGCTTTATCTCTACAAAAAACACAATCCGTTGGTGCAAATGACGCTCATCAGTCTTATTGTCATCATTTTAATTGGGCTCGTGCTGTCCTATACCCGTGCTGCTTGGCTCAGTGTTTTGGGAAGTATTGGGCTTGCTGTAGTGCTATACTACAAAATTTCTTGGAAACCTATTGCCGTGTTAGCGGGTCTTGGCCTGATCGTAGTATTCATCCGCTGGGATCAAATCCAGATGGAGCTCGAGCGCAATAAATACGAACACACGACAGAAGCATTCGATGAACGCTTGCAAAGTGCCGCTAATATTTCAACAGATGCATCGAACCTCGAGCGCATCAACCGCTGGAGTTGTGCCATTGCTATGTTCAAGGAGCGCCCCATCATGGGTTATGGCCCTGGAACCTACGCTTTTGAGTATGCTCCGTTTCAGCGGCCCGAAAACCTTACCATCATTTCGACCAACTTTGGCGACATGGGCAACGCACACAGTGAATATTTGGGTGCCTTAGCCGAAACCGGATTAATAGGCATGCTCAGCTTAATTGGGGTTGTTGCAGCCATCTTCTTTACAGGTATCACGCTGTATCATCGTTTGCCCAAAGAAAATAAAGAAGACCGAATTATTGTCTTAAGTACTATAATGGCACTCAGCACTTATTTTATTCATGCCTTTTTGAATAATTATCTAGACACCGACAAAGCGGCTGTTCCCATCTGGGGCATTTGCGCTATGTGGTTGGTTTACGAAAGCGAGCTGAGCCTTAGCGGCCAATCCAAAGAGAAGGGTTGAGCGTAACAGGGTTCACGCCAACTACCTGATGCACTTCAAAGTGACACACCGACACACCTCCATCATTGAGCAAGGTGCCAATGGCCTGTTTGGTAGAAACTTTGGCGCCAACACCTACGAAGGTCTCGGCTAAGTTGCCGTATACGGTACGATAGGCGCCGTGCTTGATGATCACAACTTTACCCGCACCAGCCACAGAAAAAACGGTAGTCACTTCGCCTTCAAAGACGGCACGCACTTTAGATCCTTTGTTGCAAGTGATGTCTATGCCGTTGTTGTTCCATTCCACGCCACTTAAGGTAGGATGGTAATTGCGGCCGAATCTTTCGGTAACACTGCCATTATCGACCGGTGAAGGCAAGCGCCCGCGGTTGGATTCAAAACTCTTGCCAATAGCAGCACCTTCTGTAGAAATAGGTGTTGCAACAACTTTAGGTGCAGCGGTGGTGGTGGTCGTTTTGGGAGCAGCAGTTGTGGTGGTGGCGGTACCTGTGGTGGTTTTGGTAGTGGTTTTCGGAGCAGGCTTAGGTGCTGTTTTAGCGATATCAGCCTGACGCGCAGCTTCACGTGCTTGTTCTTTGGCGATATCGGCCCTAATGGCAGCATCAATTTGCTTTTTGAGCTGTAATTTTTTGCGCTCATCTTCTTTGAGCTGTGCCACTAACGCCTGTTCTTCTTTCTTAAATTTTTGATAAGACTTCTCCTTTTTGGTTTTGTCTTTCTCAATGAGTTGGCGTTCTTGTTGCTTCTCAACTAACGCCTGTTGCTTGATTTGCTTCTCAGAATCAATTTGATTGATTTCTTTAAAAATCAACTGTTGATGCTGTTGGATAAGCGCCGCTTGCTTGCGTTGAACAGCTGCTACTTTTTTGAGGTAACGGTTGCGACGCAAGGCTTCGTTGTAGTCAGCTGAAGCCAACAGGTACATGACTTTATTGTAGTTTCCGCGGTGTTTGTAGGCGTACAAAAACATTTTGCGGTATTGCTGCTTGAGTTGAGATAGCTTAGTGCGCAAACGCTTGATCTCGATTTTCTTCTGAACGATTTTCATTTCGGCACTCCGAACTTGGTTGTCAAAAAGGTTTACCAAAGCTTCGCGGCTACGAATTTGATTTTCGATCAGGCGAATTTCATTGAGCGAGGCCTGGCTGTTGTTCTTGACCTTGTTCAATAATTTTTTGGTATTAGAGATGCGTTTCTCTAATTTTTGTTGCTCGCGCTTGAGCTGATTTTGGTCTTGTTGTGCATAGGCCTGTTGCGCCAAACACAAAAGCAAAAGGAGTCTAATCACATTTTTCATAGCTTTCTGGTATGACGATGATCAATTCTTGAGGTTCATTGACTTCTACGCGTTCGTAGTTTAAGGTAAGCAACAACGCTTTTTTAGGTGTTCGGATATTGATTTCTACTTTTGAAGGTAAATCAAGGCCGTCCACTACTTGTCTTTCCAAGTAGACAACACTCACCTCCGTGGCGTCTTCCAAGCTCCAGATGCGCGTCTGCTTGAGGGCCTTAGCGTCGTTTGTAAGATGGTACTGGATCATGAGGTCGTCTTTTTGTTTGCGGTCTGGCTTTTTGCGGTCGCGCTTTTTGTGTGTAGACACACTGTAATGAAAAGGGTCGTTGTCTACAAAATACTTTTGAGTCAGTTGGTAATCTAGGGGTTTGCCGTAAATGATTTCTTCGATGTTCTCGTAGGAAAAATCGACGCCAAATAATTCTTTTAAATAATCGAGTGAAGCCACAGTGTAACAGCGATCGCGTTTGTTGACAACGCTGAGGGTGTCTTGGGTTACAAGTGCTGTCACGACCGGAATCTTTGCATAGGTAATTATGGCCGAAACTGCGCTATCGCTGACGATTTTGATGGATGTTTTGAGCGAAATTTCGTTTTCTTCAGCCGGTTTGCTTAAGTCTTTGTAGGTAACGGTGAGTTTGCTATAAAACGTTTTGGGTTCTATACCTGACAAACTATCAATGCGGTCGATGAGCTCTTTGTCTTTGAGCTTTGGTAATTTTTCGATGCTGCCTTCTTGCACAACTACTTCAGATGTCTTGCAGGCGTTTAAACCCAAGAATAAGCAACCAAAAAGGAGTGAATTAATAAGGATTTTGTACATAGCTTTTTTGGGTGATTTTCTCGGTAAGAACAATACTTCCTTCGCCATAAGTAAGCGCCTTTTGCCAGCAAGCAAGTGCTTCTTGAAGCTGACCTAATTTGAAATAGACATCGCCGAGCAATTCTTGATATACGGCACTTTGAACAAACTTTTGATCTTGGATCTTTAAGAGCCAATCACGCGCAACACTGAATTGACCTAATTGAAAAAATGAATATGCGTATTCAAACGAACTACGTGGATTGCCTCCAAATTGACTAGCGAGTTCTGCCAAGCGCTCATTGGTTTTGGTTGGCTCCATTTGATATTTAGCCAGCTCATGCAAGTAATTCAATTCAATCAATGGATTTCCCTGGCTAAGTGTCATGGCTTCTTTAAATAGCGCCAGCGCTTTGTCGTTGTTTTTTTGACCCAGCGTTGCAACAGCTATCTGACATATCACTTCTGCCAGAAGAGCGTTGTCTTTGATCAAGACCGATTTGGCTGTTTCGAGGCTTTCGATGGCCGCTGCGAAAGCCCCACTGCGGTTCAGGGTCAGGCCTTTGAAAAAGAAAGGAAGTGCTTGGCTCGGAAAGAGTTCTGCACAGGCCGAGGCATCTTTTTGGAGGTCGGACCAACGGCCTTGCTCAAATTCTAAAATGAGCACTTGGTTCCAGACCGGATACAAATTGGGGTCACAGCGTAAGGTTTGGCGATAGTTGTTGATGGCTGCATTGGGTTGCCCTGCTACATAATAGTAATCGCCAGCAATAGAATGCGCCTTGGCTTCGTTAGGAAAGCTTTGGGTCATGTACTGAACAAGCGGCTCCAACTGAGGGTCTGGAGCTGCCTGTTTGTTCTCATTGACCAACATGATCAAAATATTCATTTTCTGATCTAGGCTTGGGCCTTCAGCTAAAATACCTTTGTGCAAATACTTTTTGCCTTCGTCCTGCTTACCGCTGCGGTAGAGCATTTCGCCGTACATCAGAAGGGCAACTCCATTGTTTGGATCGGCTTCAACAAGGTCTTTGAGCAAGCCAAAGCCTGCCGAATAATCTTGCATTCTAAAATAATGATCGACTAAATTGGCGAGAATACTCGGTTCAGAAGGAAAAGTAATTCTTGCCGCTTCTAGCAGTGCTACGCTTTCTTTTGACTTACCCATTTGTTGGAGTAAACGGAACTTTTCCAGGACCGTACTTGGATTTTCACCGAGTTGCTGCTCCATTTTTACAATTAAAGCATAAGACTTAGCTGGTTTTTGGAGTTCATCGTAGCATTTAAGGGCGCCACTGTAATAGTCGATGTTTTTAGGATCAGCTTTCAATAAGCCTTCAAAAACGACAGTAGCCTCTTGAGCTTTTCCTAATTGTTGGTACATAAACGCCAACTCGCGTTTGTAATGCAAGTTTTTAGGGTCGAGTTTGGCCGCTTGTTCGGTATGGTAGGCGGCTTCTTCGTAGCGATCTTGCTTGAGGTAGGACTGAAAAAGCGCGTAATGCACCGCTGCGTCGTTGGGTTGTTTGGCAAGGCAGGCTTTGAAATCTGAGATTGCGGCCTCATGCTGTTCGTTGAGCATGTTGCGCACACCACTGTGAAACTGCCTGATATAAGCTGGATCTTGGGTTGCCGCAATTGGTTCGTGCATTTTACACGAAGCCAAAGCAAGCAAGAGCAGGGCGTAAAACAGCTTATTCATGAACACTGCTAAAATCGCCTAGACTTAAGTCTTTGGAACGGCCAACATATTGTGCATTAGAGCCAATCATGGCGTCAGCTAAATTGACGTTAGCTAACTTTGTCTGAGCACCGACAATGCAATTTTTGATATTTGTATTGGTAACAACAGTGCCTTCACCGAGTGAAACATGCGGACCCACAACAGATCTTTCGATGCGCACATTAGGGCCGATATAACATGGTTGAATAATGACGCTATCGACAATATTGGTGGAGAGCTGTTGCAAACGGCCCGCTTCGAGGTCGTGTTCGAGCACGCGCTGATTGGTTTGTACAGTCACTTCTTTGTTGCCGCAATCTAGCCATTCGTCTACGGTTCCGGGTTTAAACGATACACCTGCTTCTGTGAGCCTGCGAAGGGCGTCAGGGAGCTGGTATTCACCGCTTTTGATAACGGCGTTGTCAATGAGGTATTGGAGTTCTTGTTTGAGGCGGGCACCATCTTTGAAGTAATAGATACCAATCATGGCAAGGTCGGAAACAAAGGTTTGGGGCTTCTCGACAAAATCGATGATTTCACCGTTGGCATTGAGCTTTACCACTCCAAATGCGCTTGGATCTTCTATTTGCTTGACCCATAAAATGCCTTCGTCTTCTTTGGAAATTTTGAAATCGGCTTTGAAGAGTGTGTCGGCAAAAGCAACCACCACTGGGCCGTCCAAGGCCTCGGCTGCACAAAGCACTGCATGAGCAGTACCCAACGCTTGCAATTGGTAATGAATGCTGCCCTTAGCGCCAAGGCTTTCTGCAACTGCCAATAGTTCCTTTTCTACAGCCTCGCCAAATTCACCGACCACAAAAGCGATTTCTTCAATGGGCTCGGCGCAAACACGCGCGATGTCGGCCACTAAGCGGTGGACAATTGGCTTTCCGCCTACCGGTACAAGTGGTTTAGGGATGGTGAGTGTGTGGGGTCTGAGTCGGCTGCCGCGACCGGCCATTGGGACAATTACTTTCATGATGCTGTTATTTCACACCTGTGCTGCCAAAACCACCTTCGCCGCGCTCCGAAGAGCCCAGTTCTTGGACTTGGATCAGGTTTACTTTTTCTACTTTACAAAAAACGAGTTGAGCAATGCGTTCGCCGTCGGTGATAGTGACGTCTTCTGCCGACAAATTGACAAGAATGATGCCAACTTCGCCGCGGTAATCGGCGTCAATTGTACCTGGCGTATTCAGAACGGTAATGCCTTTTTTCAAGGCCAAACCACTGCGCGGCCTTACCTGACACTCTAGGCTTTGGTCCATCTCTAGAAAAATGCCTGTCGGCACCAAAGCGCGTTGCATAGGGGCTAAGGTGAGCGGAGTTTCTAATACTGCGCGCACATCCATTCCGGAAGCGCCAGCCGTTTGATAAGAAGGCGCTTCATGGCGACTCTTGCTTACTATTTTTACGTCGTGCAAACTCATCTTCCAAAATTAGCGCAATTCTGCACTTCAGAGCACGGCTTTTCAAGGAATAATCAACAGCTTAGTATGGACAACATCGGTCATTTTAAGCGTATTTGCTTACTTTTGTCCTACAATCGAGTACATATGTTAGAAATACAACGGATACGTCAAGAAAAAGAAGCCATCCTTGCAGGCTTGGCCAAAAGAAATATCGACGCAAGTCAGACCATTGAGGACATCCTCGAAACCGACCAAAACTGGCGCTCCGCCAAAACACAACTCGATCAAGTGGCGGCCGAAATGAACCAATTGGCCCGCACCATTGGCGAACTCTTCAAGGGTGGCCAACAAGCCGAAGCAACGGCCCTCAAAGAAAAAACAAGCGTCTTAAAAACACAAGAAGCCGAACTCAAAGTGCAAGTGAACGCCTTTGAAGAAAGCCTTCAGTCACTACTTTATACTTTGCCAAACGTCCCTAACGAGTTGGTCGTGCAGGGCCGTGAAGCCGAAGACAACCAAAACATTTTTGAAGCTGGTTCTATCCCTCAATTTGGATTTGAAGCCCAACCACACTGGGACCTCGCTAAAAAATACAAACTCATCGATTTCGAACTTGGCGTCAAGGTAACTGGTGCTGGTTTTCCTTTTTACCGAGGCAAAGGCGCCAGACTACAGCGCGCGCTCATTCAATTCTTTTTAGACGAAGCCATTGCTGCTGGCTATGAAGAATTCATTTCTCCACATATGGTCAACGAAGCCAGTGGTTATGGTACCGGCCAACTTCCAGATAAAGAAGGTCAAATGTATTACGTTAAAGAAGACGACTTTTACCTCATCCCAACGGCTGAAGTTCCACTGACTAACATTTACCGCGATGTCATTTTGCCCGACGGCAATTTTTCCATCAAAATGTGTGGTTATACCCCATGCTTCAGACGGGAGGCAGGTTCTTATGGCAAAGATGTGCGTGGCCTCAACCGCCTCCACCAATTTGACAAAGTAGAAATTGTACGCGTCGAACACCCCGACAACACGGCCAAAGCACTCGACGAAATGCTCGAGCACGTCAAAAACCTACTCGACAAACTCGAGCTCCCTTACCGCATTTTACGCTTATGTGGCGGCGACATGGGCTTTGCCTCAGCACTCACCTATGATTTTGAGGTGTACTCTGCCGCTCAAGAAAAGTGGCTCGAGGTAAGTTCTGTTTCTAGATTTGATACCTTTCAGGCAAACCGCTTGAAGTTGCGCTTCAAAGACGACAAAAAAACTACGCTTTGCCACACCCTCAATGGTTCGGCATTGGCTTTGCCACGCATCTTGGCTTCGCTCCTTGAAAACCACCAAACAGCAAACGGCATTCAAATTCCTAAGGCGCTGCAAGCTTATACAGGTTTTTCGGTCATCGAGTAACGCAATGTCTGGGCAATTTCGACGTTAATAGGAGGTCTTAGCCCATGAAACGCTTCTTGAAGTTTTGTTTACTTATATTGTTGGTTTGCCAACTCTTTGCACCAACTAGCTATAGTCAGGTCCACAAAAAAGTAGTTGCACTCGCGCCAACACAGCAAACAATTCATTTGGACAGCAGCGCTATTTATACGCCGTCTTTCCATTTTTCAAGTACTGCAGCGTTTAATGACACCCTTTCTATTTCAAAAGCAGACTTTTTATTAGATAGCACCACGAATATTTTTCAATGGATCAAAGCGCCAACTGATATCATTTACCTGCGTTTTCAGGTCTTTCCACTAACCCTTCAGCAAAGCTTTCAGCGCTATACACTCCAAAAAGTGACTCCAGACAACAGCTTTGAAAAAGAACGCGAAAAATTCCAAATTGGATCGAGCTCTACACCTGATATATTTGGCGGAAATGCCATGCACAAAAGCGGAAGTTTAGCCCGTGGAGTTGGTTTTGGAAACAACCAAAGTCTTGGCCTCAACTCGGCGCTCAACCTACAACTCAATGGGCAAATTGCGCCCAACCTCATGCTTACTGCAGCGCTTTCCGATGCCAACATTCCTTTTCAAGCCTCTGGTACAACCAATCAACTCCGCGAGTTTGATCAAGTCTTTATTCAAATTCACAACGAGCAACTCAAAATTACAGCCGGCGACTTCTGGATCGATAAACCAGATGGCCAATTCATGAGCTATCGCAAACGCGCGCAAGGCCTAACAGGACAATATAATTGGCAAATGGCGAACGGTGCCAAACTCTACACGCAAAGCAGCGTTGGTTTGTCAAAAGGAAAATTTCAAAGACAAATCATTCAAGGTTTAGAAGCCGTTCAGGGGCCCTACCGCCTTACTGGTGCCAACAACGAACCCTATATATTAATTCTTGCAGGTACCGAACGCATTTACATCGATGGCCAACTCATGCAGCGCGGTCAGGAATTCGACTACATCATAGACTACGCAAGTGCCGAACTCACCTTTACCTCGAGGCACCTCATCACCAAAGACAGCAGAATTGTAGCTGAGTTTCAATATGCCGACCAAAATTACGCCCGCAGCTTACTACAGCACACCACGCGCTATGAAAGCCAAAAACTCAAAACTTGGGTGGCACTTTATCAAGAGCAGGACCTCAAAAACCAGCCACTGCAGCAGCTCCTCTCCGATCAGCAACTGTTGCAAATAAGTCAAATTGGCGATCAGCTGAACCAAGCCTTCGTTTTGGGTTACGACTCCTCCGGATACCTCGAAAACGCCAATATGTATCGGCTCATCGACACACTTGGTTTTCAAAATGTTTTGGTCTTTAGTGTAGATGCTGCACTTGCCCATTACCGTTGTACGTTTAGCGATGTAGGTCCTAATCAAGGCGATTATATACTGAGTGGCGTCAGTGCATCGGGCAATTACTACAAATGGGTGGCGCCAGTCAATGGCGTTTCGCAAGGTAATTTTGCGCCAATTAGACGGGTACAAACCCCAAAAAGAAAACAAATGGTAAGTATTGGCCTTGCTTACCAGTTGCATCCGGGTTGGTTGATTTATACAGAAAATGCGCTCAGTGAAAACGACCTCAATTTGTATTCAAAGTTAGACGACCAAAACAACCTAGGTTTTGCCTCCAAAGGTGGCCTGCGCTTTCAGCAGACAATAGCCATAGATAGCAATAAACGCAGCCTTGAAACGTCGTTGGAGTACCTGTATTTGAATACCCAGTTTGAACCTATTGAGCAGTTTCGGGCGGTCGAATTTGACCGAGATTGGAACATCCGCAACCAAAACTATTTGGGGGCTCAAAAACAACTCGAATTCAAACAAAGTTTAGCGCATAGTGCAAGAGGGCAGTTCAATTTAAGCGGACAAATCTTGGCCATTGACACTGTGTTTCAAGGGCAAAGATTGTATTCAGATGGCAATTGGAAACAAAATCAGTGGAACGCAAAATGGGATGCATCTGCGCTGCGATCCCAAACCCAGGCGGGACAAAATTATTTTGTAAGGCACCGCTTGCAGCTCAGCAAACAACTCGGCATATTTAAAATTGGCTGGATAGACGACCACGAATGGAACCAGTATAGCGGCCAAACTCAAGGAAACTCCTATCAATTTTACGATGCCCAGGCATTTGTTGCTATACAAACTACCAGCAAGCTTGATTTAAAAATATTTTACCGCGAACGCTATGATTGGCGACCTGATAGCTTGCTGCAACTTGCTGCCAAAGCCAAAACAACAGGTCTAGAACTCAAGTGGGATCCGAAGGCCGGGCAAAACCTTCAAATTTTACTCGGCGCAAGGCAATTAGCCATTCTTGATTCAGCATTAATAGACCAAAAAGCCGAAAAAAGTTTGGTGGCCCGTTTGGATTACAATGCGCGCTACTTTAAAAATGCGCTCACCCTCAACACGTTTTACGAAATTGGGTCGGGGCTCGAACAAAAACGGCGTTTTCAATACATTCGCGTCAATGACGGGCAAGGTATTTATACGTGGATAGACTACAACGGAGATGGCATCAAGGACCTCAATGAATTTGAACAAGCCATTTACGCAGATCAAGCCGATTACATCCGAGTTTTTGTGCCAAGTGCGAGTTATGCAACGGTGTTTTCTAATGAATGGAACCAAAGTATATTGTGGCGGCCAGAACTCCTTTGGCGCCAGCGCAAGGGGGTTTTAGGTGTGCTTGCAAAGTTCTCCAACCAAACCCGGATCCGGGTAAAACGCAAATTACAAGATGCCAGTACGTTGCAGTGGGTCAATCCGCTGGCTGCAGATATTTCAGAACTTGCTTTGCAAGCGGCCAATGCACAGTTCTCGAATTCCTTGTTTTTTAACCGCAATGCAAAAGTGTTCAGCGCCGAATACAGCTGGCTGCAACAAGAAAGTAAAATGCTTTTGGCCAGCGGCTACGACGCGCGTAGTTTGCATAAAAATCAGCTCAATTTGCGGGTCAACATCTCCACTCAATTTGCTTTCGAAACCACGTTGTTAACTGGGCAGTCAGCCGCATTGGCTGATTACACCAGTGGCCGTAATTTTCTGATCAATTTTAAAGAATTGAAACCGCAACTCATCTATCAAGACGGATCTAAAGTAAGGCTGAGCCTGATCGGTAGTGTTGGCAATAAGTTAAACGATTTGCAATTAGGTGGACAGACCGCCTTGTCCAAATCTTTGGAGGCCACTTGGAAGTTCAATCAAAGTGAAAAGGGTAGCCTCAATGGGTCCTTTAAGTACGTAAATTTTGACTTCACAGGCTCAGCGCTTTCTGCGGTCGGTTATGAAATGCTGGAAGGTTTACGGCCTGGCACCAACTGGACCTGGAGCTTAAGTTTTCAGAAAATTGTTGGCAAAAACTTACAGCTCAGCCTCAACTATGGCGGTCGGCTTATGGAAGGGCTACCGGTGGTTCATACGGGCGGCATGGAGTTGCGCGCCAATTTTTAAGCGGGTTTATTTGATAAATTGTTCTTGAACAAAAGCCCTTGCTGTTGCGTCGGTAGCCACGTAGTCTTCGTAGCGCGGGTTCAAGATATTGGCCACATTTTGCATGCAAAACTCATTGAGCTGACCAATTTCTAAGAAGGATATTTTGCGGTCTAAAAACGCGGCAACCGCCTCTTCGTTGGCGGCATTGAGCGCACACGCTGCAGTGCCTTGAGCGGACATTGCACGGTAAGCTAGGTCAAGGTTTTTAAACACCTTGCGGTCTGGTTGCTCAAAGGTCAGTTGCGGATAATCCATGAAATTAAAGCGCGGAAAATCGGTCTTTAGACGGGCAGGATAGGTCAAGGCAAATTGGATCGGTAGTTTCATGTCGGGCAAACCCATTTGGGCTTTCATGCTGCCGTCTTCGAACTGCACCAAGCTGTGTACGATAGACTGCGGATGCACAATGACATCGATCTGTTCGGGTTGCAAACCAAAAAGCCATTTCGCTTCAATGACCTCCAAACCTTTGTTCATGAGGCTGGCAGAATCTATGGTGATTTTGGCGCCCATGCTCCAGTTCGGATGCTTGAGTGCTTGCTCTAGCGTAACGTGCTGCAGTTGCTCATGCGTGAAGCCGCGAAAGGGCCCGCCAGAAGCAGTAAGGTATATTTTTTCAATCGGATTTTGGAATTCTCCGACCAAACACTGAAAAATAGCCGAATGCTCGGAGTCCACAGGGTAAATATTGACGCCTTTCTCCCTTGCTAATTTGGTGATGAGCTCACCTGCAACCACTAAGGTTTCTTTATTGGCCAAAGCAATTGTTTTGCCGGCTTCAATAGCGTGAATGGTGGGTTTGAGGCCTGCGTAACCAACTAAGGCCGTTAGTACGGTGTCAACCTCTGTAGATTCTACCACCTGACACAACGCTTCCTGGCCCGCATAAACATGAATGTCAGCAGACCAAAGCGCATCTTTCACCTTTTGATACTGGCTTTCATCGGTAATAACTACTGAATTCGGTTGAAATCGCAGCGCTTGCTCAATAAGAAGCTCGGCATTTTTGCCAGCCGTCAGGACCTGTAAGTCAAAATATTCAGGATATGCCGCCAACACCTCTAATGCTTGCGTACCTATCGACCCCGTGGATCCTAAAATGGCAATGCCTTTCTTTTCTTGCATAGACAAAAGTAACAAAAGACCCGAAAGAAAAGTTTAGACGAATTATAGAATATATATCATGCTGTTTCTACCTAGACTTTATGTAATTTAGCTTTACTATTATTTATGCGCATTATCCCTTTATGAAAGCAATATTTATTCTCTCTTTTGTTTTAGCAACAACTTTTGTTTTCGGTCAACAACTCAAAACCACTGAAAAACGCATCGAGATCGACCTCAAGGACGGCCGTTATGATGAACAAGTATACACAATGGGGCAATACGGCGTTGTCGTCAGGAGCATGAGTAAAGATGGTGGTTTAAGAAGCAACTATTACTTACATCACGATCTCTACAATACCGACCTCGAATTATACGAAACAGATCCTATTGACTTCGATGCAACGCATCCAATTGTTGCCACTTTTGAAGGAGAAGAATGTATTTATCATGTGGCTTACAAACGCAATATGCCCATGTACATCTATCAATTCGATGTCAAAAACAAAACAACCAAGCGTATTGATATCGAATTCGATGGTAAAACCAACTTTTTGAGTATCCATTCTTTTTATGTAGTAGGAAACAAAGCTGCAGCAATAGGGCAAGGTAAAAATGGTGCTTCATTTCTTTTATTTGATTTACAAACCCAAACCGCTACAGCAACACCCATACTTGTGGAGGGTTTCAAACAACGCCGCACTGCACCAATTAATCTGCAGTATTTAGAAGATGCCCATAAATTTTATCTTTCACTTAGAGTGATTAAATCGAGAATGGTTTCGTTTGCTTATTTAGTAACCATAGATCTAGATGGTAAAATGTCAGCGCCACAAATTATTGATGAAGGCGGCGAAAAAATCATTAAATCCATTACAGTGGGTGCGGTTGGTTCTGATGAAGTTGCTATTGCCGGAACCTACGGAAGTACTGTACTTGGCCCAAACAACGGTATTTATTTTGCCAGTTCCACTGACGGAAACATCGCCAATATCAATACCTACAATTTTTTAGACATCCCTAACTACCTTGATTTTCTTCCGGAAAGAAGCCAACAACGCATCGAAAGCAAAAAAGAGCGCAAAGCAAAAAGAGGTAAAGAACTACAAGCAAATCAACTCCTTGTCATGCACGACCTCATTGCTGTTGACAACGATTTTTTACTCATCACCGAGGCCTATTACCCAACGTATAGAACTGAAACCCGCACAACGTACGTCAACGGTAAAGCAACTACTACAACTGTACAAGTTTTTGATGGTTACCAATATACCCACGCCATGATTGCCAAATTCAATGCACAAGGTGAACTCATCTGGAGCCAAGTTTTCAACATGTACCTATGGTACAAACCAATGGTGGCAAAGTCCTTTATTCGTATCGCAGCAAAAGAGCAAAATAGCATTCAATTGGTATACGCCGATGGCCGCAACATCTACTCCAAGTCGTTTTCTTTCACTGGTGAAATCCTCAATGAAAAAACTTCAAACCCAATTAACACCACCAACGAAAACGACAAAGTGAAGGGAACCTATAGTAACATCTACTTCTGGTACGACAAATTCTTCTTGTCTTACGGCGTACAGTCCATCAAAAATAAGGTCGACGACGATGTCAAACGCAAGCGCACCGTTCTCTTCTTGAATAAGGTTTCGTTTGAGTAAGAAATTCATAACTCCATAAAGTGTTCAATAAGTTTTTTGTTTATTTCATACTTTTTGGTCTTTATTTCAGCTCCGTTTCAGCCCAAAAAACAGGCCTTACCGATCAAGAAATCAAAGGACTTTACACAAACTGCCTGAAGCAAGACCAGAGCTTGGCCTATCCCATTTTTAGGGTTGGAGTTCAAAAAATACTCGCTCAAGACAGCGCTATTTGCAAGGATAAAATCATCATTGTAGACTACACCCAACCTTCCACAAACAAAAGATTTTACTTCCTTGATTTGAACAAAGGTGAACTCATCCTACATACCTACGTTGCTCATGGTGTCAATTCAGGAACATTATTTGCAAACCGCTTTTCGAATGTGAACGGAAGCTACCAATCTAGTTTAGGCTTATACCATACAGCCGAAACGTACTGTGGTGCTCATGATCTTTCTGTGCGGCTCGACGGCTTGGAACCTCAAAAAAATTCAAATGTGCGCAAACGAGATATCGTCATTCATAGGGCGGCCTATGCCAATGAAGCATTTATACTTGAAAATGGCAAACTCGGACGGAGTTTTGGCTGCCTTACCTTACCCGAGGATGTTTCAGACGAACTCATCGAAATGATGTCTGGTGGAGTCGGAATCTATGTTTACGGAAAAAACTAACGCTATTAAAATAGCGATCTAAAAGTTCAGACAAAATGTAGAACAAATACTACATTTTGTCTATACAGACTTTTGTAATTTGGCTTTTCTATAATTCTTTGCAATATTTTTATGAAAGCCGTATTTATTCTCTCTTTTCTTTTAGTTTTTGGTTTCTCTTTCGGCCAGAATACCGTTGACACAAGCATTTTTGAAATTGATATTCCATACATGATCAACGATGGGCGCGAACCACAATTATTCATCTTCAAAAACAATTCGTTTGCCGTGGTATTTGAGGATGGTACACTAACAGGGAAAAATTCACTAGTGCTTCAACATTATACCAATGAATTTACCCTCTTAAAAGAGGAAAAAATTGATATTTCTGGTCTTGAAATGAACGGCGGCTTTTCTGATGAACATAACCGTGTATACTTTTTTGGCCAAAACAAACTTTTGACAAAATCCTATTATTACGATGCCGAAACCAAAGAATTCTCTGAAAATTCATTCGATTGGGACCCAAATACCTCAACAGAACTTGATTTTTTTACACAAACCGATAAAGGATGGGTGGCTTGCTCACAACTTTGGAAACCATTCATGTTTGGAAACAAAAAAGGAAAAAAAATAAAAGGCATCAATTTCTTTGATTTCGAAAATAAAACGCTCACTACATTTCCGATAGTTATTGATGGGCAAGATAACAATAATGTAACCTGCATGTCATTGACCTACATGAAGCAATCTAATGTCATTGTAGCAGCTATTTCTATACGACAAGGAATGATGACTGGAGATGAACATATACTCATTTATGACACCCAAGGTAAACTCCTTAAAGATCACTTCTTGTATCTTGATCCAAATATGCTGCAATTGTCTTATCGTTTTATAGAAAAAGGCCCGAATGAATTTTTCTTAATAGGAATCTGTACTTACCGTGATAACAACCAATTGAGCATCTTCAAGGTGCCTTTCACTGTTGAGCGTATTTCAGATATGGAATTTGAAGATGCGGTCGATGTACTCGATAACACCTGTTATGGCGAAACATGGAAAAATAATTTCAACAAAGCTCCGAAAAAAGAAGTTCCTGCCTTCAACACACAATTCACTTTTCATGACGCGATAGCTATCAAAGATGGCTTTTACATGATCTTAGAGAAAATGTACCCAATGTTTTCATCGGTTATTGATCCAAAAACCGGTCGAGTATCCCAAAAACTTTCAGGTTACGATAGCGATGCAGCTTTTGTTTTAAAATTTGATCAAAATATGAACTTAGTTTGGAATAATTGTTTTGATATTTCACAAGACTATACTCCTAGGTATTTGAGCAAACATTTGGCTTATACCATAGATGACAAAGAAAAGGTGCAGATGTGTTATATTGGCATTGGTGAACTCGCGTACAAAAGCTTTGATGCAAAAGGAGAAGCAGGATTACCCGTAGTTGAGTCAAAATTTTTCAAAAAACAATATCTGCTTGAATTTGAAATGTTTCAAGAAAAATCTAGAGTTTATCACCTTACCAATAATGTTTTTCTTGGATACCATGTCTTAAGGAGCAGAATAGAAATAAAAAAGATTGCAATATAATTTTATTCAAATTTTAATACTAATTCATCATTAGAACAAAACGATAATTGACCTTAAAATTTTTGACCTTTTATAAATATCCAATGAAACACCTGATTATCCTCTCCCTCCTTTTAATTTGCACTTTCTCTTTCGGGCAAGAACTCAAAACCTCCGAAAAACGCGTTGAAATCGAACTCAAGGATGACCGCTTCAATGAAGAAGTTTTCCCTATGGGTAAAAACGGGGTAGTTGTAAAAAGCTTCAGCAGAGAAGGTGGTGTAAAATATAAGGCTCTGTTACACCACGATTTATACAATACAGATTTAGAATTGGAAGAAACTGATCCGATTGAAATAGATTTAAAATTACCTATTGTTTCCACTTTTGAAACTGAGGATGATATCTATCACCTTGCATTTAGACGAAAGAAAAAACCAATTTGTATTTACCAATTTGATGTTAAAGATAAATCGACCAAGCAAATTGATATTGAATACAATGGTGATATTAAATTTCGTGGAATTGACTATCTCCATGTAGTAGGGCAACAAGCAGCAGCAATGGGTTTCAGTAAATCTGGAATGCAATTTTTACTGTTTGATTTAGAAAGCCAAACCGTAACTGCAACACCAATTTTTATTGAAAACTTCAAGCCAGGACGAATTATTGCGACGAATATGCAGTATTTAGAAGAGGTAAAAAAATTCTATATCTCACTGTGGGTTATTGAAACAAGTAGAATTTCACATGCTTATTTAATAGATGCCGATCTAGAAGGTCAATTAAATGCACCAATGAAAATTGATGAAAGCGAGGGTAGGTTCGTCAAATCGATTACAGTTGGCCAGGTTGGTCAAGAAGATCTCGTAATTGCCGGAACTTACGGAAATGGCCCTTATAGCGCCAATACCGGAATTTACTTCGGAACTTCCAGTGACGGAGAAATTACAGATATGACTTCTTATAACTTTTTAGATATTCCAAACTATTTGGATTACTTACCAGAACGAGCCCAAAGACGCATAGAAAACAAAAAAGAACGTAAGGAAAGTCGAGGAAAAGAATTAGAAGCAGCAGAATTACTTGTGATGCACAACTTAATTCCGGTCGACGACGATTTTCTACTCATTACTGAAGCCTATTACCCTACCTACCGCACTGAAACGCGCACCACTACTTCTGGTGGTAAAACTACTACTACTACAGTACAAGTCTTTGATGGCTATCAGTATACACACGCCATGATAGCCAAATTCAGTAGAGAAGGTGAAATGCTTTGGAGCCAAGTGTTTAAGATGTACTTGTGGTACAAACCATTTGTGGCTAGAACTTTTATCCGCATTGCTGGCAAAGAACAAAACAGCATTCAATTGGTCTATGCCGACGGTAAAAATATCTATTCTAAATCCTTTTCTTTTGATGGTGAAATTCTCAATGAAAAAACATCAAATCCGATCAATACCGAAAATGACAACGACAAAATCAAAGACAGCTACAGCAATATTGCTTTCTGGTACGACAAATACTTCTTGTCTTATGGCGTTCAAGACATCAAAAATAGAGGTGATGTCGATGTGAAGCGCAGACGCAAAGTATTTTTCATGAACAAGGTTTCATTCGAATAAGTTTTCAAATTCACCCATGCACACCTGGACCGAACTCAACAACGCATTGCATAAAACCTTTGAATTTTCGAGTTTTCTAGAAGCAATGGACTGGATGCAAAAGGCTAGCATTGAGATCGAAAAACTGAACCACCATCCGAAATGGACCAACATATACAACAAAGTTGAGGTACAGTTGAGTACGCACGATGCAGGAAATATAGTCACTGAAAAAGACTGGGAGCTGGCTCGTGTTTTAGATGCGATATTAGCCCTGCAATCTCAGCTTTAAAGCATCTTGATTTTGCCTAAATAATTAGAAATTTCAGGGTCTAATCTGAACCTTAAAATAGGGACTATGAATAGTAGCGCAACAATAATTAGTTGGGCACTGGCCATTAACCAAACATTCAGCTGGACAAACATAGATAAGCTCATGCCGCAAGCCAAGGTAATAATGGCTAAACCAATAATTTTAACTTGATTGATTGTAAAAGGCAATAATCCGTAGGCCTTCCAAATAAAAATCAAGCGACCTACATTATAGACAATCAAAGCAAATGATGTTGAAATTGCAGCACCTGCTATTCCCCATTTAGGAATAAAAATAGTATTGAGCACATACACAATTACTATTAACAAGAGCGTAAAAATGATGTCGTATTTATATTTTTTGGAGGTCACAAAAATAGAGCCATTAATGCCAAAATACATATCTAGCAAGCGCCCTGCCATCAAAAATAAAAAGACCCAAATTCCCGGGGCAAATTCGGGTTTAAGGAAACTAAATAAAAAGTCAATATTCAGCCAAATGACCAGAAATGGCGTCAGGCCAAGCACTAGCGCAACTGTACTTACCTTGGTGTAAAGTGCTTGGATTTGGTCTAGCTCTCTGCGTTTCCAATGATCAGAAACTAAGGGAGAACTCACCCGCAATACTGATTTATATGGCACTTGTAAGGCGGAGGCAAGAAAAACAACTGTTGTATATACGCCTGTTGCTTCAAGCCCAAGATAATAGGCAATCATCATGACGTCTAAAGCCTGAACCAAAACAATTC
>CANHBA010000012.1 GCA_947458985.1 Flavobacteriales bacterium | reverse complement strand
TTACAGGAGGCTTGGTCAATAGCACAGTTCCACTCGACTACAATCCATATTTTTCTGGCTGGGACAACTCCGGTGCAATTCCAACTTCATCCGTTAGTATTCATCATCCATCCGGAGATATCAAGAAGATCTCTTTTGATGACAACCCTGCATCTATATCTCAAGGAATGGGTTCAACAGAAGCCAATTCTACTTGGACTGTTCAATGGGACCGCAATACCACCACAGAAGGAGGTTCATCCGGATCTCCATTGTTTGACCAAAACCACCGCATTATTGGTCAGTTGTGGGGCGGCGGCGCATCTTGTCAGAATTTAACGGCCCCTGACTACTACGGAAGAGTTGCAAATTCTTGGGAACCAACAGGTAGCAATAGCACCAATCAACTCAAGTTTTGGTTAGATCCAACCAATTCAGGTGCTGCTTTCATCGATGGTTTTGACCCAACAAATGCAAGTACGGTTGCCTTAGACGCAGCTGTTTCAGGTGCAAGTTTAACAGCTCAAGCACTTTGCACAGACAACTATCAGCCAAGCGTTTCACTCTTGAATGTCGGCACCACAACACTTACAAGTGCTCAAATCAGTTACCAAATAGACAACGGCACCGCGCAGCAATACAACTGGTCTGGTTCGCTCAATCAATGGCAAGCGCAAACCATCACTTTGCCAACAGTTCAGCTTGCAGCGGGCTCACATACATTTGTGGCTACCGTAAGTAATCCGAATCAGGCACTAGACGAAAACGCTTTAAACAATCAATCTACAGCCAACACAACCGTTAGCGCAGTACCTGAAACAATTGATTTATTAAAGCTAACTCTGGTAACAGACGATTATGCCGACGAAACCTATGTTGAGTTGCGCAATGCAGCAGGTGCTGTTGTATGGTCTGAAGGAAATGAAAGTGTTGCAGGTAATTTTGGTACAGGTAATTTCCCAGCACCTAATGACCCAACTACTCCTTTGCAAAACAACACTACCTATAACTACGACATTCCGCTCACTGCTTTTGAATGTTACACTTTTGTAATTTATGATTACTACGGAGACGGCATGGGGGCATCCCAATGGGGCGGAATAGATGGCAACCTAGTTTTAGCAGATCATAATAGCACAAGCATTTTTACATTAGCATTTGCTGATTTTGGCGATAGCTTGGCCACTGTTGTTCGCCATATCGACGACGCCGGTCTCGACAACTCAGCTTTGAATTTTACCTTGGCGCCTAACCCTGCGCAGTCTGAACTCAATGTGAATTGGTTCAATCAGGCAGAAATGACTATTCAAATATTTGATGTATGTGGCAAACTACTTTTCACAAGAGAAGTGGAGGCAAGTAGCGCAGAACTCAACATTCAAGAACTTTCAGCAGGTACTTACTTATTGCAACTGAATGGCAACAATGGTTCGGTAGTTCAGAAGAAATTTGTCAAGCAATAAATCGTCAACCATATGAGTGGGCTATACTTGCACATCCCGTTTTGTCGCAAGCGCTGCACTTACTGCGATTTTCATTTCTCTACTACTTTTGAAAATTACCGAAGTAGTTTAATAAGTGCGTTAGTACAAGAACTAGTATTGAGAAGTACGAAGTCTAATAACTCGATACAAACAATTTACTTTGGAGGTGGAACGCCAAGCATTTTAACGGAATCAGAGCTCTGCCTCATTTTTACAACCATTAGACAACACTACATCGTTGCTCCTGATGCTGAAATTTCATTTGAGGCCAATCCGGAGGACATCACCGTTGAAAATTTAACAATATGGAAGTCTGTTGGCATCAATCGCTTGAGTATTGGTTTACAAACTTTTTCTGATGCTGACTTACAATGGATGAACCGGGCGCATTTGGTCAGCGACGGCCTCGACGGCATTAAGCTAGCCCAGCAGTTGGGTTTTGACAACATTAGTGTGGATCTCATCTACGGCCTACCGGGTCAATCTTTAGCAGCTTGGCAAGCTAGCCTAGATGCTGTTTTCAAACTTGGCGTACAGCACCTTTCAGCTTATTGCCTCACCATTGAGCCCAAAACAGCACTCAATCATTTAGTGCGCAAAAAGAAACTACAACCAGCAGATGAAGTGCTGCAGAGCGAGCAGTTTTTGGAATTGCTTACCAAAGCAAAGTCTTTTGGTTTCGAGCAATATGAAATCTCTAATTTTTCTTTACCGGGCTTACATTCCAAGCATAATAGTTCTTACTGGAAATTTCTACCCTATATCGGAATAGGACCATCTGCGCATTCATTTGATGGCACCCAACGGCGTTGGAATGTGCGCAACAATACCATTTACACGAAAGGTGTCGGCAAAAATGAGCAGTGGTACCAGACCGAAGCGTTAAGTGCTAATGAGTACCGAAACGAACAAATTTTGTTGGGTTTGCGTACCGTTTGGGGCTTGGATTTAACAGCTTTAAAAGAAGCTTTTACTATAAAAGAAAACGCGCAAATTGTAGAATTTGCGCGCTTAAATTGGTTGACTTTAGCCGATCAAAAAATGATCCTTACCGAAGAAGGCAAGCTGCATGCTGATGGCATAGCAGCCGCTCTTTTTCGTTTAGATTAACAAAATTCGTCGTAGGCTGCCTGAAGGTTGGCCGCAATCATTTGGGCACTACCACCTTCGATGTGGTGTCTTTCTAGAAAGTGAACTAACTTCCCTTCTTTAAACAACGCAATAGAAGGTGAAGATGGCGGGTAAGGCAAAAAATATTTTCTGGCTTGTGCTACTGCATCTTGGTCTACGCCTGCAAAAACTGTGGTTAGTTTTGCGGGTGCTTTATCGTGTTGAATGGAGAGTTTTACTCCTGGGCGCATATTGCCAGCTGCGCAGCCGCAAACAGAGTTAACGACCACTAGAAGTGTGTCGGTGTTGGCAGAAACGGCAGCATCTACGGCCGCAGCGTCTAGTAATTCTTCAAACCCTACTTTTGTAAGGTCTTCTTTCATGGGTTGAACAAGTTCTGCTGGATACATATCGTTTTTTTTTACAAAATTAAACAAGTCTACAAGAACCTGTGTCATTTAGGTGTCATTTCTCGAGGTACTTTAGTAAGGTTTGAACGGTTGGCTGTCGTGTCACTTTTTGTTTTTGAGCCATACCAAATGTATTTCGAAATGCCGCTTTGTGGTCGCGCATGTAGTCGAGGTAGTGTACAAGTTTTTTGGCCGTGATGTATTGCGGGCTTTGTTCAATGATAGAAAGGCTCATGTAATCGGAATAGAAGCGGTTCTTTTTATCTAAGGCAAAGGTAAATCGTCTTCTTTTGGCTGCTTTCTTTAAGACATGTAAATAGGTGTCGTAACGAGATATTAAAAGCGTATTCAGAAGCTGATAGTTGTCAAAAGCGAGTTGGTGATCTTTAAAGCCGCGCATCAGGTCTTTATAAACTTGGTTGAGTTGCTTGTTTTTGTCTCGATTTCGATATACATAAGCAAGATTTGCTTTTAATATAGTGAGTGCTTTGTCATCGGCTGCCGACCAAAGATATTGCTCAGAAAGATCTTTAAAATGATTTACCTTGACAATGGAATCTGGAACATAAGATACTCCAATTGGAATGGTTGCATAGGCAGGGTTGTGGTATTGAAAAGACAAGCCCGTCAAAGATTTTTGTGCTGCAATGCCGTCTAACATGATGAGGTCAAAGCCTGGCTCCCAAGGGCGTTTTTTGATGGCTTTGCGAATGGAATTGGCTGAAAGTTCAAGAATGGTGAGGTCTATATGGCGGCGCTTGGCGATTTTAAGCATGACCTTTTTTTGACTGGCCGTCATGAAGTTTTGGGCAAGTGTCAGCTGCTTTTCTTTTTGAGGTTGTGCTTCATCAATTGCACAACCTGTAAAGAGCAATAGGAGGTAGAGAAATAAAAGATTACGCACCGGTGAGTTTTTTAATTTCATTGAGTTTGAGCAGTGCTTCTACGGGTGTTAAGGAATTGATGTCGGTCTGGACGAGCTCGTCGTGAATTTGTTGCAAAACGGGATCATTGAGTGCAAAAAAGCTCAATTGTACATCTTGGGCAATGGCCTGCACCGCTGGCTTGCTAGCTTTTTTGTTAGATCCGCTACCCACACTTGCGTGGCTGGCCTCTAGGTCTTTGAGCACGGCTTCTGCGCGCTTTACAACAGGCGCGGGCATACCAGCAAGTTTGGCGACATGAATACCAAAAGAGTGCGCCGAGCCGCCCGCCACTAATTTTCGAAGAAAGAGCACTTTTGAGCCTAGTTCTTTGACACTCACGTTGAAATTGTGAATGCGCTCAAAACGGTTGGCCATTTCGTTGAGTTCGTGGTAGTGGGTCGCAAATAATGTTTTGGCCTTGGCTTTCGGGTTTTCATGGAGGTATTCGGCAATGGCCCAAGCAATGGAGATGCCGTCGTAGGTGCTGGTGCCACGGCCAATTTCGTCGAGAAGAATGAGGCTGCGCTCCGATACGTTGTTGAGGATGCTTGCCGTTTCGTTCATTTCGACCATGAAGGTAGATTCACCTGAAGAAATGTTGTCAGAGGCCCCAACTCTTGTGAAGATTTTGTCGACGATGCCAATTTGAGCAGAACTTGCCGGTACAAAACAACCAATTTGAGCCATGAGCACAATAAGGGCAGTTTGCCGAAGAATGGCACTTTTACCACTCATGTTGGGCCCGGTAATCATGATGATTTGTTGGCTGTCGGTGTCGAGGTGGATGTCGTTGGCAATGTAGCTTTCGCCAATGGGCAAGCGTTGTTCGATGACCGGATGCCTACCTTCTTTGATGCTGAGCTCGTGGCCGTCGGTGAGTGTTGGTAAGCAATAGTTTTGAGAAAGTGCAACTTTTGCAAAGGAGAAAAGGCAGTCGAGTTGTGCGAGGAGCTGCGCATTTTTTTGAATCGGGCCAATGAAGTCGGCCATGGCAAAAATGAGCTCTTGGTAGATTTGTTGTTCGATTTTGAGAATTTTCTCTTCTGCTCCAAGTATTTTTTGCTCGTATTCTTTGAGTTCTTCGGTGATATAGCGCTCTGCCGAAACCAAAGTTTGTTTGCGAATCCAGGTGTCGGGTACTTTGTCTTTATGCGTATTGCGCACTTCGATATAATATCCAAATACGTTGTTAAAGGCGATTTTAAGGCTTGAAATGCCGGTAGCTTGGATTTCGCGTTCTTGAATTTGCTCAAGGTAGTCTTTGCCGTTGGTCGAGATGGCGCGCAACTCATCTAGATCTGCATTTTTGCCTTCTCTGATGACCGGACCTTTTCCTATTTGAACCGCTGGCTCCGAAGTTAGATCGTTGTCAACGAGTTCAATGAGTTGCTGGCAGGCGTCTAGGTTTTGTAAGAGTGTTTGCAGACTTTTGTTCTGCAAGGGGCTAAGTAGCTCGTGAATGGGCTGAATTTGCTGCAGTGTGCGTTTGAGGTGCTGAACCTCTCTGGGATTGATTTTCCCAACTGCAACTTTAGAAATGAGCCGTTCGAGGTCGCCGATTTCGCGCAAACGGGCATCGAGGTCGTCGTGGATGGGTTGTACATCTTTTAAAGCAGCCACAACTTGGTGCCTTTCTTCTATAGGTTTGCGGTCTTTGAGAGGAAGCACCAACCAACGCTTGAGCAAGCGCCCACCCATTGGGGTTTTGGTTTTGTCGAGCACATGCGAAAGCGTGATGGCGTTTTCGTGCGGCGAATGGATGAGCTCAAGGTTGCGCACCGTAAAGCGGTCTAGCCACATATAGCGGTCTGGGGCAATGCGAGATATACCGGTTATGTGTCCGAGTTGTTGTTGTTGGTTTTCAGAGAGGTAATGGAACACCGCACCAGCCGCAATTATAGCAAGTTCTTGGTTGTCGAGTCCAAAACCTTTTAAAGATTTGGTGCCGAAGTGTTTGTTGAGTTGTTCGTTGGCGAAATCAGAGCCAAAAACCCATTCTTCGAGTCTGAAATGAAAAGCATCGTTGCCAAAGAGTTCGTGAACGGCACTGGCCTTGCTTTTTTGATAGATGATTTCGGTTGGCCGAAAACCGCTAATGAGTTTGTCTATATAGTTCGACGTGCCTTGTGCAACGAGAAATTCGCCTGTTGAGATATCGAGAAAGGCAGCACCAACCTCGTTTTTTTCAAGATGTAAGGCACACAAAAAGTTGTTGGTGCGTTGATCCAGTACTTGGTCATTAAAGGCAAGCCCTGGCGTAACGAGTTCGGTTACCCCTCTTTTAACGATTGTTTTGGTCATTTTGGGGTCTTCAAGCTGATCGCAAATAGCGACGCGCTGGCCGGCTCTCACCAATTTGGGAAGGTAAGTTTCTAGGGAGTGGTGCGGAAAACCAGCGAGCTCCATGTCGGCAGCGGCACCGTTTTTCCTTTTGGTAAGTATAATGCCAAGTATCCTGCTAGCTTTGACGGCATCTTGACCGAAGGTTTCGTAGAAATCGCCGACCCTGAAGAGCAACATGGCTTCGGGGTGGCGCGCCTTGATTTGATTGTATTGCTTCATCAAGGGCGTTTCGGAACTTTTTTCTGCACTTTGCTTAGACACTTGTATTTTTTAGATGAGTAAAGATAGGCCTTTTTCGCCCTTGACTTTGGGCTACTTTTCCACAATTTTGCAGTATTTTTGAGCTAAAGATGTCAGCAAGCCCCACAAAAAAACTAATGCTCTGGGAACTCAATCGCGTAAGTGATGAGGACTTTATAGCGCAAAAAAAGTTCCCGCTTGTGTTGGTTTTAGACAGCATTCGCTCGCTCAACAACATAGGTTCTTTTTTTAGAACAGCCGATGCCTTTAATGTGGAGCTCATTTATTTATGTGGCATTACCGCCCAGCCACCTCACCGCGATATCCACAAAACAGCACTTGGTGCTACAGAAACTATCCGCTGGGAGTACCGCGCATCTTTAATGGCTGCGCTAGACGAACTCAAAGCACGTGGTTACGCCATTTGTGTAGTAGAACAAGCTGTAGAAACGACTTTATTGCAAGATGTAGGCGAGTTAACAGCTGAAGGTTTTGCTTTGGTATTTGGAAATGAGGTTGATGGCGTAGACCAAGCTGCTCTAGACCGTGCAGATCATATCATTGAAATTCCGCAATTCGGCACCAAACACAGCTTGAATGTAAGCGTCTGTGCAGGCATTGTACTTTGGGAGTTCGCCAAAAAGTATATTTAAATCTTTGGTTTTACTCCGCAATTTATTTGCGGAGTAACGTAAACAGAATTTTAGTTCAATTTCACCAAAAGCAAATCACCTTCTTTAAATACGGTGAGTAATTGATTTTTAGTCAAGGTTTTGAGAGAGGTGTCCCAAACTTTATTGCTGATTTCAAAATGAGCGCGTAATTCACCTAACAACAATTGTTTTTCGCTTTGCATTTTTTCAAAAATGGCGGTCTCGGTTTCGTTGAGGACTATTTTTGGACCCTGTGTTTCTGGGCGCATTTGAGGGAAGAACAATACCTCTTGAATAGAAGCGTTGTTGGTGAGGTACATAATGAGGCGGTCCATGCCGATGCCCAAACCGCTTGTTGGCGGCATGCCGTATTCAAGCGCACGTAGGAAGTCTTGGTCAATGAACATGGCTTCGTCGTCGCCGCGCTCTTGGAGCTTGAGTTGTTCTTCGAAGCGCTCGCGTTGGTCGATCGGATCGTTGAGCTCGGAGTAGGCATTAGCGACTTCTTTACCGCAAACCATGAGTTCAAAACGTTCGGTGAGGCTTGGGTCGTCGCGGTGTACTTTACAAAGCGGCGACATTTCTTTGGGGTAGTCCGTAATAAATGTCGGTTGGATGTAATTTCCTTCGCATTTGCCACCAAAAATTTCGTCGATGAGCTTGCCTGTACCCATTGTTTCGTCTACCTCGATGCCCATGCCTTTGGCTGCTGCGCGCAGTTCGTCTTCTGTTTTACCAGCAATGTCAAAGCCCGTAAAATCGATGATAGATTGACGCATGGTAACGCGCTTGTAAGGCGCTTTGAAATCGATGGTGTGGTCTCCGAATGGCGCAATTGTAGTTCCGTTTACTTCCAACGCACAAAACTCGAGGAGTTGTTCGGTGAAGTCCATCATCCAGTTGTAGTCTTTGTAGGCCACATAAATTTCCATAGCGGTAAATTCTGGGTTGTGGGTGCGGTCCATACCTTCGTTGCGGAAATTCTTAGAAAATTCATAAACGCCATCAAAACCACCAACAATCAGTCTTTTGAGGTAAAGCTCGTTGGCAATACGCATGTAAAGCGGAATGTCTAGGGCGTTGTGATGCGTCATGAAAGGCTTTGCCGAAGCGCCACCAGGTATGGCCTGTAAAACAGGTGTTTCAACTTCCATGTAACCAGCGCGGTTGAAAAAGGCGCGCATGGCATTGAAAAGCTTAGTTCTTTTGATGAAAACGTCTTTGACGTGGCGGTTCACTACGAGGTCTACGTAGCGTTGGCGGTAGCGCAATTCTGGGTCTGTAAAGGCGTCGTGAACAACACCGGATGCATCGGTTTTTGGTAGGGGTAGCGGACGCAAAGATTTGCTGAGTAATTGAAATTCAGTGACATGAACGGAGATTTCGCCTACTTGTGTTTTGAATACAACACCTCTTACACCGATAAAGTCGCCGAGGTCGAGGAGTTTTTTGAAAACCTCGTTGTAAAGCGTTTTGTCTTCTCCAGGACAGAGTTCGTCGCGGTTAAAATAAACCTGGATTCGGCCAGAGGCATCTTGGATTTCAGCAAAAGATGCTTTACCCATAATGCGCTGCGAGAGCATACGCCCAGCCAAACAAACCTGTTTACCGTCTTCGAATTGCGCTTTGATATCTGCTGCAAACGCATCTACAGGATAGAGAGCTGCTGGATACGGATCAATGCCGAGGTCGCGCAATTTTTGAAGCGATTCGCGGCGTAAAAGTTCTTGTTCGGAAAGTTCTGAATGACTCATGGGTATACTATTGAGACCACAAAGATAGGGCTAAAAAAAATTCTAGGCTTTGTTTGCAACGTATAGGCCATTTATTCGTTAGAGGATTATGAAATTCTGGTGGCGGCTTTTGAAGCGTATTTTTTTGATGATTTTAATCCTGATGGCCAGCATCTCTTTGGTGCTGTTTGTTTTCGAGGACCGCATCATCAAAAAGGTAGTAGCTGAAGCTAATACCTATCTGAAGGTTCCGGTGCAAGTCCGCGCAATCGACTTACATTTTTGGCGCACTTTTCCTCGCCTGAGCGTAGCTTTTAATGATGTCCTCATTGCCGATCCGCTCCAAAAAACCGATACACTCCTCCATGCCCAACAAATTAGCTTACGGTTTAATCCTTTTGATATTTTCAGCGGCACTTACCAAATCCAACAAATTTCTGCCTTCAACGGGATAGCCAAAATTAAAGAAGATCAAAAGGGCAATGCGAATTACGATATTTTCAAGCAAAGTACTGAGGGTTCATCGGCATTCAATCTAGAACTCGAATCCATCTTTCTTGAAGAATTGCGTTTGCGCTATACAGACCAAAAAAATGTCCAATTTTACAGTGCTGACATCCATAGCGCCACTTTATCAGGTCATTTTTCGGACCAAAAAACAACACTAAAAGCCTCGGGCGCTGTGCAGCTCAAAAAAATCAAAAAGGGCCAAGTGGTCTTGCTGCAAAACCAACCTCTCGATTTTGACATCGCACTCTTGGTAGACCAAGTTCAAAATACCATCAAGCTCCCGCAAGCTCAGATCAAAATTGCCAACTTACCATTTTTAATAGACGGAGACTTTAGCCCACTGACAAGCACCGTAGATATCCGCACTGAGCAACTGTCCTTATTGCAACTTGTCAAGACGCTGAGCCCAGCAAATTTGTCTTCCCTTCAACAACTGAAAGCCGAAGGAACAGTTGACTTCCAGTTGCATTATCAATCTACGCCAGACCTCAAAAGCCCTTCAGTGGAAGCGTATTTTAACATCAAAGACGGCATGCTTACGGAGCCTACATTTGGTGCAAAAATCAAAGATTTACAGTGTTTTGGTTCCTATAAAAACCTCCCAACAGACCAGCTCCTTATTGACCGTTTTGGTTTTAAAAGCCAAGGCGCTCAGTTTGCAGGCCAGCTAGCGCTGCAAGATTTTCTCAAACCGCAATTGCAAATCAAAGCAGGTGGCGACATCCCATTGGCTTTGGTGCAGGCGGTGTATCCGATAGCTGCAGTCGAAGAAATGAAAGGTGTTGCCAAACTGCGTATCAATGGGCAATTTGCACAAAATGCGGCGCAAGAATGGCAAACCAATGCATTAATAGGAAATGTAGCTATTCGTGCGCCACATCTTCAGCTTGCTGATTTTAAAAAGCGCTTTCATTCGGTCAGTAGCAACATAGATTTCACCAAAGAAGACCTCAGCATTCATCAATTCAAAGCAGAAATCGGCAAAAGTGCTTTTCAATTGGAGGCCAAAATACCGGCATTCATGCAGCGCCTCACGCAGGAAGCTCCGCTGCTCATCACGGGTTCGTTACAAAGCGCCTTGCTTGACATCTCTGATTTTGACGCGAAATCTGCCTCCAAAGAAAGAGACTGGATCTTGCCTTCCAGCTTGGATTTGCGTCTCCCATTTGAAATTAAAACTTTGATGTATGACCACAAAGAATTTCAGCAGTTGAGCGGCGCGCTGTCGTTAAGTTCACGGCAATTGTTGTTGAGCAAGCTCCAATTCGGACATGTGCAGGGGCGTTGGCAAGGTCAGGTTCAACTGAAGGAAGATTCGCCCTGTAAATTTGCAATTTCAACGAACGGATCTGCAAGGCAAGTAGAGCTGAGTGCTTTTTTCAAGCAATGGGATAATTTTGATCAGTCTGTGCTCACCAATGAGCAACTTGCAGGCAAGGGAAATTTTGAATTCGATGTCAATACAAAGTACGATTTCTACAAGGGCCTCGATGAAGCCAGTTTGCGCGCTCAAATCCATTGCCGCATTGACAACGGCCGCCTTTATCATGCTCCAATTCTGCAAGATCTTGCAAGCAGTCTCACTTTTGGAAAAGGCAGGGCCATTCTTGGTGCAAAAAACCAGGCGGCCTTGCAACAAAAACTTAAAGATGTCAGATTTGAAACATTAGAAAACACCTTTACAATTGCGGAGCGGCAATTGCGCTTTAAAAAAATGCATATCAGCTCTTCGGCCCTAGATCTAGACTTAGTTGGGCAGCACAGTTTTGACCACGACATCGATTATGCTATTGGCTTGCGTTTACGCGATTTAATGGTGCAAGAAACCCAAAGCGAGTTTGGCGAAATCATGGACGATGGTACGGGTTTGCGTTTATTTGTTCGCATCAGCGGTAACCTAAACGACCCGAAAGTGAGCTGGGATCAAAAGGGCAAAAAAGAAGCAGCTCAACAGCAGTTTGAGCAAAGCAAGCAAGAGTCTAAGGAAATGCTCAAAACGGCATTTGGCCTCTATCAAAACGACCCAAGTGTAGGGACGTATCAGGCTGAAAAAACTCCGCATGAAACCATCAAGCTCAAATTCAATACCAATGAAACTCCTGCAAAAACGCAAGTGAATTCCAAGGCAACCCCTGAAAAAAGCAGTAAATTACAACAGAAGCTCGAAAAGTGGAAACAAGAACAACAGCAAGGAGCTGAGGTGAATGTGAAGATTGGCGGTTAGTTTATATTCCCTTGGCTAGGATGCCAGTTGTTGAATAACCTTCTACAAAAGGAATGGTTTGAACAAGCCCACCGTAGGCCTTGACGATATCCGACCCGACAATATAATCTTTTGCCAAAGGATTGTTTTGTTCGGCGCTGTAATCTGCACCTTTCAATAGGATATCAGGACGCAAGGTTTCAATAATTTCTAAAGGTGTATTTTGCTCAAAAAATACAATGTTGTCAACGCAACTAAGTGCGGCAAGCACCATTGCTCTTGCCATTTCAGAATTGATAGGTCTGTTAGGCGCTTTTTCGAGTGCCCTAACCGAAAGGTCTGTATTGATCGCCACAATAAGGTGTTTGGCCGTATCTGCGGCCTGCGCAAGATAACTCACATGACCTAAGTGCAAAATATCAAAACAACCGTTGGTAAATGCGACAGTCTCGCCCTTCAAAGCCCAAATATTTCTTCTGCGTTGGGCTTCTTCCCAACTCAAGATTTTGTTTTGGAGGTTTGTAAGGCGCTGGCTCATGAATTTAGGAGAGCAGGTTGGTTTGCTCGTTCGGGAACACCAAAGAAGGCTTAAAGCTTTTGGCTTCTTCGAACTCTAGCATAGCGTAACCAATGATAATGATGATGTCGTTAATGGCTACTTTTCTCGCGGCTGGGCCATTGAGGCAGATCATGCCTGTTTGGCGCTCACCTTTGATGACGTAGGTTTCGAAGCGCTCACCATTATTGATATTGACAATCTGAACGCGCTCACCTTCGATGAGGTTGGCGGCATCCATGAGGTCTTCATCGATGGTGATACTGCCGATGTAGTTGAGGTCGGCTTGCGTTACGCGTACCCGATGAATTTTTGATTTGAGGACGTTGATGAACATAACTTTAGCGCTTTGTAGCGCGGCAAAATTACATCAAAGAACCGATTCACACAACATATTATCGATGAGGCGTACTTCACCACAAATGGCAGCCACACAACAAACCTGTTCTTTCTGCCATTCAATACAGTTTTCTAGGGTGTAAGGGTCTACTATCTCTAGGTATTCTATCGTTAGTCCGGCTTGTTTTATGATTGCGCAGGCATCTTTTTTTATTTGTTCAACGGTACTTTTTCCTGCATAATTTTGAACAAAGTGCAGCGCTTGCGATATGGCTAATGCATTTTGACGCTCCTGTGCATTCAGTCTTAGATTTCTGCTACTCATTGCTAATCCGTCGGCCTCGCGAACGGTTTCACAACCAATAATGTCAATTCCAAAGCCATAGAAAGTATTCAAGAGTCGAATAATAGCCAATTGTTGGAAGTCTTTTTGGCCGAAATACGCTTTTTTTGGCTGTACCAATGCAAATAAATGATGCACCACATGTACCACACCTTCAAAATGACCGGGTCTGTGCGCTCCTTCTAAAAGTTGTCCAATTCGACCCAAAGGCATGGGCGAAAAGGGCAAATCTTTGGGATACATTTCCTGTTCATTTGGCGCAAAAATAACGAGGTTTTCAAGGCCCTTGAGCAGCGCTAAATCGGCTTCAAGCATTCTTGGATAAGCTTGTAAGTCAGCGTTTTGGTTGAATTGTTTTGGATTGACGAAGATAGAAACTACCACCGCTGCATTTTCCGAACAAGCTCGTTTGATCAAGGCCAAGTGACCTTGATGTAAAGCGCCCATTGTTGGAACGAAACCAATTTGTTTTTGGTCGCCGCGCAGCTGCTGGCGCCATTCGATTATTTCTTGTCTGGTAACAAAGGTCTGCATGGCTTCGTCTATTCTACAGTTTCAATCGGACAAAGCTATTGCTTTTTAGGATAGTTCAGGTTTATTTCGTAATTTTGCTACCATACTTATATAAATGGAAAAGAAGAAAATCCTATTTATTTCTCAAGAAATCTTTCCTTTTTTACCCAAATCTGAAATTTCTGGAAGCGCACGTCGCATTTCACAAGCAGTTCAAGATGCTGGTAAAGAAATCCGTGTCTTTACACCGCGCTTTGGCGCCATCAATGAAAGACGCCACCAACTACATGAAGTCATTCGTCTTTCAGGGCTCAACATCTCTATCGACGACCACGACCACCCGCTACTCATCAAAGTTGCATCTATTTCTGCAGCTAGAATGCAGGTTTACTTCATCGACAACGACGACTACTTCAAACGCAAAACTTGTTTGCAAGAAGAAGACGGCACCTTCCACCCAGACAACGACGAACGCGCCATGTTCTTTTGCCGCGGCGTACTCGAAACCGTTAAAAAACTCGGATGGCAACCTGACGTCATTCATTGCCATGGCTGGCTTACCGGCATTATGGCCTTGTACATCAAGTTCATCTTCAATAAAGATCCGCACTTCAAAGAAACCAAAGTAGTTTATAGCCTTTACAACGAAACCTTCGACCAACCCTGGGACCCACGTTTCGCTGAAAAGCTCAACTTCGATGGCTTCCCAGCCGACCTCACCGAAGCACTCCAAGACACCAGCTGTGAAAACCTCACCAAAGTGATTTTATCACATTGCGATGGCGTTAATATTGCCAGCGAAGTCCTAGACGCTCCTTTACAAGCGCTTTACGATGCGGCTACAATTCTCAAATTGCCTTATTTTGCTGAGGAACATCAAGGCAAAGAACTTTCTGCCTTCTTCGACAAAGTTATTGACGCAAACGTACTTGCCTAAGCACATGAAAACCTTAAGCGCACTTCTGCTCTTGCTGCTATTTTCAACAGCATGCACCAAAAATGACAAAGGTTTGGGTCAAGAAATCATCGATCCGAATGCCCTTTTAAACGGCATTACTACCGATACTTTTGAACTTTATACTTATTCCATTGTAGAAGATTCTACCGAAACCAAAAATGCCTCAAACGTATTATTGGGTTCCTACCAAGATCCAAAATTTGGCAAAGTTGAAGCGGCTGTTTATACCGAATTTCGTTTACCAGGCCTCAATCCTAACTTCGGAGACCCTACCCAAATCGTCATTGACTCATTTGTATTGGCGTTAGAATATGTAGGCTACTACGGCGACCTCAGCGCTCAAAATTTTGAGGTCTACAAACTCACCGATTCCATTCAAAACGCTTCCGAGGTCAAATACTATCAATTTTCAACTTTGCCAACAGGCAGCACCAACTGGGTTGCCAACGGCCAAGGCACCATTACCCCTGACCCCATTAACGACGCAATCGTTGCAGGTGCAGAAGTAGATCCTCAATTGCGCATTCACCTCGACACCAACCGCGCCTGGGACTTCATCAACGAATCCACAACCAATCCGGCTACATTCGCTACCAACACAGCTTTTCAAGAGTATTTTAAAGGACTCAAAATTGCCGTCAACAACCCGTCACAAAATTCTGGAAAAGGCGCCATCCTTTACCTAGACATCAACAACAACCCAGCTTCCAAAATGACCATCTACTTCAAGCTAGCTGGCGTTTCCAAAACCTACGATTTCAATATCAACTCCAACTGTGCCGATTTCACGCACCTAGAACACGATCAAGCAAACACCCCAGTTGCAGCCTTACTCGCCGACACCACCCTCGGACAAAAAGCATTTTATGCGCAAGCCAACAAACTGCGTGCAATGGTCAAAATACCAGGTCTAGACCAACTTCCAGACAACATCATTATTCACCGTGCCGACCTTAGCCTACCTGTTCAGTTTCAGACAGGATACCGCTACAAACCAGGTTCGCGGATTACCGCTGCAAGTAAATTGGCCGCTAGCGATGCTTTCTATACCTCATTAGGTATTGCGGGCCTCTATTCAGATGTCACCAAACAATACGACCTCGACCTACGCGCTTATTTGCAATCCTTAGTGAACGGCAAATTAGAAAATACAGGCATTGTCGTTTCGCCTTTATTCTTTAGAAATTCAGCCGAGCGTATTATCTTCAATGGTGTCGAAACCACCAACAAGAAAAAACCCAAACTCGTCGTTACCTATACAACTTATTAATTATGTGTGGAATCGTTGCCTACATAGGTAAAAACGAGGCCTATCCTGTTGTGATCAAAGGCCTCAAAAGATTAGAATACCGTGGCTATGATAGCGCTGGAGTTGCGTTACTCAACCATGGCCAACTCAACGTATACAAACGCGTAGGAAAAGTTCAGAATCTTCAAGATTTTGCAGCAGAACAAGATAAAGGCGGACATGCCGGCATTGGCCACACACGTTGGGCCACACACGGCGAGCCATCCGATGTGAATTCACACCCACACACGTCAATGGATGGCAAAATTGCGCTCATTCATAACGGCATCATTGAAAACTACGACGTCCTTAAAAAAGAACTCGTTAAAAACGGCTACATCTTCAAGAGTGAAACCGACACTGAAGTTGTTGTTCACTTAATTGACTATATCCAGAAAAAAGAAAACGTTTGGTATGGTGAGGCATTGCGCTTGGCACTCAACCACGTTGTTGGCGCCTATGCCATTGTCGCCATGTCATCTGACTATCCGAACCGCTTGGTTGCTGCCCGCAAGAGTAGCCCATTGGTAGTGGGTATTGGTTCAGACGGCGCTTATTATTGTGCTTCTGATGCAACACCAATTGTAGAATACACTAAAAAAGTAGTTTATCTCAACGACGAAGAAGTTGCCGTTATTGACCTCGAAGAAGGCCTCAAACTTTACGATATTGCCGATCAGCAAAAAACCCCATTTTTTCAGGAACTTGAGCTAGAACTCGAAGCTTTAGAAAAAGGCGGATACGAGCATTTCATGCTCAAAGAAATCCACGAACAACCACGTTCTATCCACGATTGTTTCCGCGGTCGTCTGAACTCAGAAGAAGCTTGGGTTGCACTTGGTGGCATCCGCGAATACGAGCAAAAAATGATCTCTGCCAACAGACTTATCATTGTTGCTTGTGGTACGTCATGGCACGCAGGTTTGGTGGGCGAGTACCTCATCGAAGACCTCGCACGCATCAATGTCGAGGTAGAATACGCCAGTGAATTCCGTTACCGCAATCCGATCCTCAACGAAAACGACGTCGTCATTGCTATTTCGCAATCGGGCGAAACCGCCGATACACTTGCAGCGCTAGAATTGGCAAAATCAAAAGGCGCTACAATTCTCGGTATTTGCAACGTAGTTGGTTCTTCAATTGCCCGCATTACCGACGCCGGATCTTATACGCATGCCGGCCCAGAAATTGGCGTGGCTTCAACTAAAGCTTTTACTGCACAAGTAACTGTCCTTACCTTAATGGCGCTATCTTTAGCCAAGAAGAAAGGCACTATATCTGAGTCGAAATTCCGTCAATTACTGGCAGAACTCGAAGCTATTCCAGATAAAGTCAAACGCGTTCTCGAAACAGATGCTGACATCGAAAAAATTTCGGCAATCTACAAAGACGCAGCCAATGCACTTTACCTCGGCCGAGGCAGTTCTTTCCCTGTTGCATTAGAAGGCGCACTCAAACTCAAAGAGATTTCATATATCCACGCGGAGGGTTACCCAGCTGCCGAAATGAAACACGGCCCAATTGCCTTGATCGACGAAAACATGCCGATCATCGTAATAGCTACGCAAGGAACTTCTTATGAAAAAGTAGTCTCTAACATCCAAGAGGTCAAGGCCCGTAAAGGAAAAGTAATTGCCATCGTTACCGAAGGCGACGAACAAGTCCGCAACATGGCCGACCACGTCATCGAAATTCCCGAAGTAGACGAATTCTTAGTACCGCTTCTGGCCACCATTCCACTCCAATTACTCTCTTATCACATTGCTGTCATGCGCGGTTGTAATGTAGACCAACCAAGAAATTTAGCAAAGAGTGTGACCGTGGAGTAATATCTAATTTTAAAAATCTCAACAAAGTCAATTATGAAACTGGATTTTAAAAAGTTACTCCCACATTTAGTTGCTATTGCCATATTTTTGGTGCTCTCCATGTTATATTTTTCGCCAGTATTTAATGGCTACCGACTGAAGCAAGGCGATGTTACGCAGTTCAGAGGGATGGAAAAAGAAATCGCCGATTACCGTATGCTCAACGGTGAAGAGGCATTATGGACCAATTCTATGTTTGGCGGTATGCCTGCTTATCAAATATCAGTGGCACACGATAGCAACTGGTTGTCTTATGTAGACCGTTTTTTAAGACTGGGGCTTCCCGGACCCGTAGGGATTTTATTTGTAGGAATGTTGGGCTTTTACATCTTTGCATTGTGCCTGAGAATCAAACCATGGTTAGGAATTATCGGTGCCGTAGCCTTCGGATTCTCCACAATTACGATTCTATATCTTGGTGCTGGGCACATTACCAAAGTAAAAGCAATTACTTATATGGCGCCAGCATTGGGAGGTTTGTTATTAGCTTTTCGAGGCAAATGGTTACTCGGAAGTGCAGTTTTTGGTTTATTCTTTGGGCTAAATCTGTCTTCGAATCACCTTCAAATGACCTATTATTTGTCGTTTTTACTTGCTGCGGTTGCGCTCACAGAAACCATCCGTTTGCTTATTGCTAAACATTTTCAGGAACTTCTCAAAGTATTTGGAGGCCTTGCCTTAGCGGCAATATTAGCCATATTGCCTTCTATTGGTAACCTCTGGACAACATATGAGTATAGCAAATACACCACGCGCGGCTCTACAGATCTCACGATCAAACCAAAAGACGCACAACAATCAAATCTAGAAAAAGAAGGACTCGCTTCAGACTACATTCTCGAATATAATTTTGGAAAAATGGAGTGGATGTCTTTCTTTGCGCCGAATATCAAAGGAGCAAAAGACGACCTCATCGGTAATGACGAAGCCATTATGGCAAATGTAGATTACACCTATGCAGATCAAATTTCCAAAATGAACCGTTATTGGGGCGGCCAGCGCATGAGTGGGGGCGCCTTTTACTTCGGTGTGGTCATGGTTGTTTTCTTTGTTTTTGGTTTGCTCTTTTTAAAGGATACCATCACCTGGCCTTTTCTTGCCATAGCAATTCTGTCTATCTTGCTAGCCTCTGAAAATCCAGGCGGAATCAATGATTTTTTCATCAATAAATTCCCGCTATATAATAAGTTTCGCGATTCAAAAATGATCCTGGTTTTAATACAATTGATGGTACCTGGGCTAGGAATGTTATTCCTTGATCGCTTTTTAAAGAAAGAAGATATTAGAGGAACAAAGAAACATTGGCTCATTGGTGGGGCGGGTATTTTATTGTTTTTAATCGTTTTATATGCTTCTCCATCAATTTCTGGTAGCTTTTTGCGTTCCGATGAGGTGCAACAATTTAACCAAGTTGTTAAAGAGTCCAAAGATGCGCAGCAAATAGACTACATCAATGGTTTGAAAGGTGCGTTGGTGCAGACGCGTATAGATATCTACAAGTCTGATATTTCACGGGCCATACTATTAGTTTTCGTGGCGCTTGGTCTTATTCTAGTGACTGTTTATACCAAAATTTCAAATGTACTTGTGGTTATTGTGGCAGCAATTGCCGTATTCGGTGACAACTGGTCTGTAGCCAAACGCTACCTGAACCATGAAGAACAAGATGGCATTTACCGAAGTTTTGAAGAAGAAGCAACTGCAGCTTTACCTTATTTACCTCAGATCTCAGATATTTCAATTTTAGCTCAGGAAAAAACAAAGGTGCCACAATTTGAAAGTCATGTGTCTAAATTAATGAGCGCAATGCCAACGGCGCCTAATTACTCCACTATTGAAAGCACAGAATCGCTACAAATGTTGGCAGAATTTGGCGCACTCAATTTAAATTCAGATTACAGAGTTCTGAATTTCAATAATCCTTTCAATGAAACGGCAACAAGCTATTTTCACAAGAGTCTTGGGGGCTATCATGGAGCTAAATTGAAGCGTTACCAAGAGCTAATTGATTTTCAGATATTTCCGGCCATGAGCCAAGTCAATACCGAAATCAGTGCCGACAAGAACAAAATGCTACAAGTCTACGCGCTCAATTCACCGCCAGTAAGCCAAGAGCAAGCGCAGGCTATTTTTGATACCATACAACTCAGCACCATTGCTTTATCAGAAAAAGCTACTGTATTAAACATGCTGAATACAAAATACATCGTTGTGAAACCTAATCAGCGTGCTATATTGAATACCAATGCCAACGGCAATGCTTGGTTCGTCGATACGGTCGTCAACGTGAAAAACGCCAATGCAGAAATGTCGGGCTTAGCAGGTTTGAACTCAAAGACTACCGCACTTGTGAACATTACTGAATTTGCTAAATCAGGAATTGCAGCAAAGAAGGCTGTTGCAGATAGCACAGCAAAAATCACCCTCGCTAAATACCAAACAAAGGTCTTGAAGTATAAATCAAAATCTGCGAAAGCAGCACCGGCAATTTTCTCTGAGATCTATTATCCAGAAGGCTGGAACTGTTATATCGACGGCAAGCTAACACCCACTTTCCGCGCTAATTACATCCTCCGTGGCGTCATGGTGCCAGCGGGTAACCACGCAATCGAATGGCGTTTTGAACCCGCGTCATTTCAGACAGCGAGCACCTACGGAACAATTGGCTCTTTGGGTCTTTTTGCTGCTTGTATTTTGATTTTTGGTTTGGCTTTGAAGGAGTCACTCGTCGATAAAAGCGAAGAAGAATTAATCAAAGAAAGTTAATTCGATTCTCTCACCAATTTGCAGATCTCTATTGGCCCGTTTTCCAATAATTTGCGGATAATATTTGGGATGTAAACTGAAGCCTGGTCTTTTGGATTTGATGTTTTCTTTGGTAATGATTTCACCAACTTTGATATCCTTAACAACATACAGTGACCTGCAAAAGTCACGGCCTTTTTGTTGTTTTTCTGTCAGCTGATAATCCACAGCACCAATTGCTTTCTCTGCTTCCCGAACAGCTTTGACCATTTGGGTAAACTCTTTCTCATCCATCGAAAAAGACGCGTCTGGTCCGCCAATGGATCGGTCTAGGATAAAATGTTTTTCGATAATTTTAGCACCAAAACATGTAGCAACAATTGGCACTGTAGCGCCCATAGTATGGTCAGAGAGCCCACTGATAACGCCAAATCTTTCTGCAAGGTCTTTTACCATAACCATATTAGCTTCCTCTATCGGAGCCGGGTAACTAGACGTACATTTCAATAGTGCAATATCATTATTGCCCATCCTTCTACATGCCGCTAATGCCAATTCAATATCGGCTAACTCAGCTATTCCTGTTGAAATAATGACAGGTTTTCGTTTGGAGGCGACATATTCAATTAATGGAATATCAGTAATCTCAAAAGATGCAATTTTATAGGCTGGTACATTCAGCGTTTCTAGGAAATCTACAGAGGTTGGGTCAAAAGGAGAAGAAAAACAAATCAAGCCTTCTTCTTGTGCAACTTTCATAATTTCAGCATGCCACTCCCATGGTGTATATGCTTCTTGGTAGAGCTCGTGTAGCTTTCGACCTTCCCAAATTGTTCCTTGAATGATAAAATCGGGTTGATCAGCATCTAGCGTTATGGTGTCTGCCGTGTAGGTCTGTAACTTAATAGCATCGGCACCTGCACGTTTGGCAGCACGAACAGTTTCTAATGCCGTCTCTAAACTTCCATTGTGATTAGCAGAAAGTTCGGCAATGATGAATACGGGTGCGTTTATGCCAATTTTAATTTGGTCAATTTCAAACATTGAGCTGGTATTTTTTTGTGAATCTTAGCGAGGATGCTGTACTTACTTTTTGGAAACCTAATTGTTTAAATATATGAATGTAACTTTTATTGTCGGGTAAGACAGCGCCAACAAATTGTTTAAATTGAGCATTGTAATTTTCGGATAAAAATTGTTCAATGCCCATTTTTAATATAAAAATACCAAGTCCTTTTCCTTGTTCCAACGGATCCAACAAATAACTAATCATGGCATCTTCTTGCTGTAAATCAAAGCGGATACTACCTATGAAGCGATCATCGCTTCGCAATAAATAATAGAAGCAATTTGGATCATGTAACTTTCTATTGAACCACAGCGTGTGTTCTTGAAGGCTTATATCATGTTGCTGAAAAGAAAAGCGTCGGACATTCGTATCTGTTGCCCATTGATAGGTTTGTATTAAGTCTTTTTCAGTTGCCCTTTGGAGCTTCATACTGTTAGACTGCACTAAGCGCCCCAACATTTTACGAATGCGGTCTAAAGATAAACCATCAATGACATGGCGCTTGAATTGGAAGGTATGTTTTTCAGAAAATGCGCTGGCTAAGGCTTCAGATGAGAAGTCACCGGCATCTATGATTGTTTTTAAATCAAGATGCCCTTGGTGCACGAAGCGTTGATTTTCAGCTGTGATACCTGCAATAATCCTTTGTTGAGCCGCTAATCCCTCTAGCACAATACCACTTGATGGATAAATTCCCCATTCACACTTTGACATTAAACTTGCCATCTCGACGGCATTCAAGTTGGTATGGAAGACAATCCGCTCGTCATTGAATGTATCCAGCGTACTATGGTATACAAAGCCAGCTCCTGTGACTACATGAATAACCATAAAATCTTGACCAATAACGTTTTCTAATATTTGCTTTGTAAAATTATAGGGGTCAGCTCCTCCCATACAGATCATTACGGAGCCCAATTCTTTTTCAATTTGATTTTCTTTAGCTAAAGCAATAAAGGGCGGGCGCAATAAGGCGTAGTTTAAACCAATCATACTTATTGCTGGCCTAGTGCTTTGATAGGTAGAAGCTTGAATTCCAGGCGTAGGGTTGATGATTAAATCAGCAGAGATGATATTGTTGGCGAGGTCGTCTATAAGTACTAGCTTTGCTCCAGAGGCATGTATAAGCTGTTGGAAGGCAATGTCAAATGGATAACCATCTAAAATAACGAGGTCAGTTTTTTGTAAAAATTGACAAAAATCATCTTCGGATTTTATATCAAAAAACTGAATGGGAACGTTTGCGTTTTGTTGAAGGAGAGCTTCTATTTCATTCGATGAAAACCATAAGACTTGCTCAAACTGACTTGCGTTTACAATAGCCAAGCAGCGCATGACATGTCCGAATCCGATTTGTGAATTGCCATCAGCCCGAACAATCAGTCTAGTCATTTTGTAGTAGACGTTGAAATTTATATTCAGCTAATTCCCAGTCGCTTAAATTGTCGATATCCTGAACGCGTTGCGGAGGAAGCTTTAGTGCTGCAATTTTCCCAGCCCATAATGATTGTAGTTCTAGAAATTGTGCTGTTTGAAAAAAGTAAAATGCGCCAGCGTCGTGGTAGGTTTTGGTTAAATCTTGTGAGCGTGCTGTTATATACTGGGGTTCTCTCAATTGCACTCGGGCATCGTCACTTAATTCAAACGCACGTTGAATGGGGAAGTCAAATGCGGCAGCACT
>CANHBA010000011.1 GCA_947458985.1 Flavobacteriales bacterium | reverse complement strand
ATGTATCAGTACCCGCACAGGGTTTGTTCTTGTGGGAAATTAGCTATGAGAAAGCGCCACAATTACAAGGTTAATCGGGCTGATTGATTTCCCATTCGCGGTAGAGGTCAAAATAACTTTTGGTTTCTAAAATAACCGCACCGCCTAGTGTATCGCCGTACTTCGCAGGCAAACCTCCGGTAAAAACAGTCACGCGGCCTATCGCACAACTTGGCACATTGAACACTTCATTGGATTTGATGCCATCGAGCACGTAAATCATGTCGCCTTTGCGGGCGCCGCGGAACATGAGGCCGCCGTCTTCGTCTTTTTTGACATCGGAATTGGAATTGGCAACCATATCCACAACACTAAATTTGTCGGGTCTGTTCTTGATTTCTTTGGCTGTTAAGGTGGTCACTGGTGTTTCACCAATGCGGATACGCGCTTGTTCGTAGCGGCCCCCTCCTACACGCACTGCTTTGGTGTCTTGGGTTTTATTTTGAAAATAAATAATACCCGCATTGCCGTAGGCCTCAACCGGAACTTCTATCGTAACTTTTTCGGTGCTGTCTTTTTGAAAATAACCCATCACTTGATAGGTACCGGCAGGAATACCCGTTATGCGAAAACGGCCTTCTTCATTAGCCAAAGCCAAATACACCCGACCATTTTCTCGGATCATGGCTTTTGCTCCGGCCATGGGCTGTTGGGTATTGAAATCAATGAAAGTTCCGATGACATCACCGGTTCCGGATTGGGCTACTGTGCTTGCTGCTACCATGAGCATCCACACCATCATTAAGTTTTTCATCAGCATGTTTTCTTAAAAGATGCAGATGGTTCTCTTATTCCATAAAAAAATTAAAGTGTAGCGCTACTCGTTGGGATTTCGCGGTCTACTTTCTTGAAAAGACCTTGTAAAACCTTACCTGGCCCTACTTCAACAACTTCTGTACAACCGTCGGCAAGCATGTTTTGCATGATTTGCGTCCAGCGAACAGCTCCCGTTAATTGTGTAACGAGATTCGCTTTGATTTGCGCTGGGTCTGTAACTGCTTGTGCATTGACATTTTGATAAACCGGGCAAATTGGCTGAGCAAAGTGGGTGGCTTCAATGGCAGCGGCGAGTTCTTCGCGAGCTGGCTCCATGAGTGGGGAGTGAAAAGCGCCACCTACTTGCAAGACCAAAGCGCGTTTGGCACCAGCTTCAGTTAACTTTGCACAAGCTGCGTCTATGGCAGCAAGGCTACCTGAAATCACGAGCTGCCCAGGGCAATTGTAATTGGCCGCCACAACAACACCGTCGATCTCGGCACAAATGCGCTCAACAACTTCGTCTTCAAGACCAAGAATTGCCGCCATTGTGCTCGGTGCCAATTCGCAGGCTTTTTGCATGGCGTCGGCACGCTTGGCAACCAAACGCAGGCCATCTTCAAAAGATAAAGTTTTGTTGGCAACTAATGCAGAAAACTCACCTAGTGAATGGCCGGCAACCATAGCTGGCTGGAAGCTATCGCCAAGACAAGCCGCAAGAATAGTACTGTGCAAAAAGATAGCAGGTTGCGTTACATTTGTTTGTTTGAGTGCGTCATCAGAGCCCTCGAACATGATGCTTTGGATGTCGAATCCGAGCATTTCGTTCGCCTTGGCAAACAAACTGCGTGCAAGTTCGGAATTGTCGTAGAGGTCTTTGCCCATTCCTGAAAATTGGGCGCCTTGCCCAGGAAAAACATATGCTTTCATGTCGTTAATTTGGGGGTAAATTTAAGGAAAACTCAGCGATTAGAGCTGTCCGTCGGAATGATACTTACCCAATTTGTAAATTCGGACCTTCTGCAAAATACCATCTTGATCGTAATCGTAGACTTTTCCGTCGTACAGTTGGCCATTTTTAAATTCGCCGTCCATCCAGATTTCATCGTTGTCGTTGTAGACCTTATTGTAGCCATTCGGAACAAAACGCAGGCCTTTCGTTTTGGGGTTGGTCAGGCGCGGCGGATATACATTGGAGGTGACAACAGGTTTAGGCGCTACAACTGTTGTTTGGTTGTTTGCTTTCTGAACCGCACTAATTGCGCCATCAGCTGTTACGTTAAATGAACTTTGCAGTTGACCACTTGTGTTGTAACGCGATACTTGGCCCTGAACCTCGCCGTTCTTGACCGTATAGCTAAGGGCCAGCTTTCCATTCGGATGGTAGTAACTTACTTTACCGCTTTCCTGACCTTGGTTGTTGAAATTGGCGCGGTACGCAAGTTGGCCGTTATCGTGGTAGCGCAACAATAAACCTTTGTATCCGTTGGCCTTGAACTCGCCTTGCTCGGCTATTTTGCCATTTGGGTAATAACGCGTGTACGGCCCCTCCGGACGGTTGTTGTTGTAGGTTCCTTTCAGTTGGATGCTGCCGTCGGAAAAATATTTGATCCAGGTGCCTTCTTTGCGGCCATCTACATAATATCCTTCTTCTACCTTTTGGGTTTTGGGTAGGTTTTTATGGGGATAATCTTTACCTGTAAAAACCCATTTTCCTTGGCGCTCGCCGTCTGCATTGCGCTTGTTTTGCGCAAAGGTTTGAGCGCTGAAAAAAAGTAATAAACAACAAAGAGATGTCCGTAAATTCACAACGCCAATTTACGAATTTTGGCTAACTTTGATGCAGTATGCTTAGCCTAGATCCCAAAGAACTCACTGTCCAACGTTTGCACCAACTTTTACTCGGTGCAATTGGCCCGCGCCCTATTGCATTTGCCTCTACTCTAGACCAAGAAGGCAATGCCAATTTGGCGCCGTTTAGTTTCTTCAATGTTTTTAGTGCCAACCCTCCTATTCTGGTGTTTTCACCGGCGCGGTCTGGGCGCACCGGCCAAAGTAAAGACACCTTCAATAACGCCAAAGCAGTTCCTGAAGTCGTGATCAACGTAGTCAACTACAACATGGTACACCAAATGAGCCTCGCAAGCTCCCCTTATGCACCAGGCATTGACGAATTCGTTAAGGCTGGCTTTACCGCGCTCGCTTCACAAAAAGTAGCACCTTTTCGCGTAGCCGAAGCGCCCGTACAGTTTGAATGCAAAGTGCAGCAAATCATCGAACTCGGTCAAGAAGGTGGCGCAGGTAACCTCATCGTTTGCGAGGTAGTTCAAATGCACATCCACGAAGACTTACTGAATGAAAACGGCCTCATCGACCAACACAAAATCGATTTAGTTGCCCGCATGGGCGGCGACTGGTATTGCAGAGCAAATACCGAATCTATGTTTGAAATCAAAAAGCCCATCACCACCTGCGGCATTGGCTATGACGCCCTGCCCCAAGACATCAAAAATAGCCAGCTCCTGAGCGCCAACGACCTCGGCCAGCTTGCAGGCATCGAAGAACTTCCCAACGAAACCGATGTCAACGAATACAAACTTCTCGAACTTTCCACACTTTTCCTAGACCTCGAGCACGACGCAAATGCCCTCGAACAAGCCTTACACCAAAGAGCTCACGAGTTACTTGCTCAAAATCAACTAGAAGAAGCCTGGCTTACCCTTTTATCTTTTAATAACTAACAACAAGTCCATGTTTAAATTCACCGGCACCATTAAAGTCATCCAAGACACCCAACGCATCTCAGAGAAATTTCAAAAACGCGAGTTTGTCGTTACCGATACTACTTCTATGTATCCACAAGACATCCTTTTTCAAGCAACCCAAGACAAATGTACTTTGCTCGATTCATTTCAGGCAAACGATAGCGTAGAGGTTTCTTTTAACTTGCGTGGCCGCGAATGGACGAGCCCACAAGGTGAGGTCAAGTATTTCAATACCATTGAAGCATGGCGCATCGAAAAACAAGGACAAAGCCAAGGAATGGGCATGCCAAGCAACGGCCCTTCAGCAATGAACATGGGTTCTGAACCACTTCCAGGAGTTGGTGCAAGCACCGAAGAAGACGACGATCTTCCTTTCTAAGTTAGTTTTCAATTGAAAACGGGCTGTTAAAACAAGCCCAAAGCCAAGCTCACCCCAAGTAAGATACTCAGCAGCTTGAGCAAATTGAATTTATGATTCTCGGTGGTTTCGAAAATAATCGTGGTTGAGATGTGTAAGAACATCCCAACCACAACCGCCAAGATGAGCTGAACATTTAGTCCTAATTGTTCGGTCGTGATTCCCAAACCCAAAAACACACCCAGCGGTGTCATTAGGCCAAAAGCCATCAGGACCAACCACGCGTCGCGTTTCTTCAGTCTTGTAGCTAAAAGTAAAGTCATGAGTGCAATTGACACCGGAATCTGGTGAAATACAATACCCCAAAAGAAACTCGCATTGTAAGGCACTGCTGTCTGATCAACGCCAATTTGCAGCATATTTCCGAGCGGAATTCCTTCAATAATGGAGTGAACCGACAGTGAAATAAACAAGGCCCAAGGCATGGCCTGCCCTTTGTGCACATGCACGTGTCCGTGTTCAATGCCTCCCGAGAAATACTCCAAAACAAGCTGTATCAAAAAACCAACTAAAATAAAGACACCAACTTGAAAGGTAGGCAGCGCTTGGTAATGGGCGTGGGCATGCCCTTCGTGTGCGCCATAGAGTTCGGGTAATAAGTGTTGAAATATGACCGCCAATAAAAAACCTCCGCTGAATGCCAAGGCGAGTTTGATGTATTGGTTTTTGTTGGTTGCATTGAGAAAACTCACCACGCCTCCACCGAATGCCACCGAAAACAATAATATCAATTCTATAGCGTAAAAATTCATGGTCTCTTTTTTGCGATGATGATCAGGCGGTCGCTGTCTTGTTCATTAAAAGAATTGAGCGCGTATGATCCGTAGGTGGCCTGGATTTCAAAATAAGGAGACAGTAAGTCCTCAAAATTGGCCAAAGACAAAGCTTGAACACGTTCGGTAAAAGTACCAACGACGGTATTTTGAATGGTGTCGAGTACTTCGATTTGCTTAAAAATATGTTTTTGATCGTGCCAACGTTCGATGTTAAACTGAGCGCCATCTCTGCTGATTGCTTCACTTGGCTTTAGATTTTTACAAACTTTGTGGGCATTCAAGAAATCAATCACTAGCAAACCTCCAGGATTGAGCATTTGCGCTATAGACTTACAAACCGCTTGGTTTTCTTCGAGGGTATCGAAGTAACCGAAACTTGTAAATAAATTAAAGATGGCGTCAAATTGTTGCCCTTCCAATGGCTTGCGCATGTCGTGGACCACAAAATTCAGGTTCTCTAGTGCAAGAGCAATACGGTTCTGTTCTGCTGCAGCTATGCTGTTGGCAGCTAGGTCGGCACCTATAACTGTAAAGCCCTTTTGAGCAAGCGTAATGGAATGCCTGCCCTTTCCGCAAGCGAGGTCTAGTACTTTTGCGTTGGAAGCAAGTGCTAGTTTGTCTATCAGGTGCTTCAAAAACAGTTGGGCTTCGTTGTCGTCGCGGTGCTGATACAACAAATGATAATAAGGGGAATCGAACCAGGTGGCGAACCATTCTTTTTGTGGCATACTGCAAATTTACAACTTTCTTTTCCTAATTTCGGGACATGAGACACATTGGTTTGAGCGGCGGAATTGGTTCCGGAAAAAGCACAGTTGCAAAAGCACTCGAACACATGGGCTACCCCGTATTTTATTCAGATGAGGAGGCCAAAAAATTGTATGCGACGCATCCCTTGTTAAAAAATGAATTGATCGCCATTTTTGGAAAGGATATTTATCAAAAAGGCGTCTTTCAAAAACATATTTTAGCAACACAACTTTTTGAAAACCCTGCGCTGAAGGAACAAATTGCAGCATTGGTGCATCCGTTGGTGCGGGAACGCTTCAATGAATGGGCCGGGCAACAAACTGCTGATCTTGTTTTCAATGAGGCGGCAATTCTTTTTGAAACGGGAGCTTACAAGCAATTTGCTGCAACCGTCTTAGTGGTTTGCTCACTTGAAACGAGAATTCAGCGGGTTCAAAAACGTGATGGCTTGAGTCGGGAGGCGGTGCTTCAGCGCATAGAAAATCAATGGTCGGATGCCAAAAAAATGAATCTTACCTCTTATATCATCACAAACGACGGACAACCGTTGCTGCAACAAATAGAGGAGGTTATTTCTCAATTAAAGACTGATTTAAACGCATAGAGGATCAGTACACCATCTTGATGCTGATGTTGCGGTCTTGTTGAAATTTGAAGCAGCAGTCTTCAAAACTTGGTACGCTCAGGTTTGGCCTGACATTATTCGAAAAAGCGTAGCCTTCTGTCGGGACACCAAAGAAATTTTTGTCGCAAATTTTGTTCTGATTGACATCGTGATAAACCACAACTGCGTATTTGCCAGGCTCTAGGTCTTTAAATGTATAAGTGACCATTCCTTTTTGGGCATCGGTACGCGACAAGCGATAGGTGGTACCCACTTTGGCGAAGGTGTCCGGATTCCGGTAGAGCGCGAATTCTATCCAACCTTTGGCACTTGCAACGGCACTCACATTTACTTGTAAATCAAATTTGGAATCGGGGGTGCTTGGCTCAGCAAATGACGTCAGCAAACCGAATAAGCAAAGAAAAACGAACCACTTCATAACGATTAACTTATTCGGATAAACGGATGTTTAAACCGAGGTTGAACTGTAAATTCTTGATGCTGAAAGACGCTTGATTGAATAATTGCTGCCATTCGTTGAAGGCACCAACTTCTAGGCCGTTGCTGAGGTCTCGAAAGCCGCGGTAAGCACTTGCGCGCAAGCCAATTCTTTTAGTGGGGTTCCATTGCAAATAGGCAAAATAACCCATGTCGAACTTTTCTTGGGTGTTCTCGGTGACTTCGGAACTCAATAAATTGGTCGAAGGAGCGCCAGGATAAAAAGCGTAAAAATCTTTTTGCATGGTGCCCTGAACGCGGTAGCGGTATTGCAAGCCACCACCGACATGAACACTCAGTACTTTGAGTTCTAGGCCCATTGGCAAGGTCAGGAGCTCACCCGTTGCAGTTTTGTTGCAAAGCAATAAAAAAGATTGACCGGCATCGTCGGTGGCCCATTCGGTACTTTGGTAGGCCAAATTTTGATGACCGTAGCCCAAACCGCTGTAGGCAGTGAGTACTTTTAATACGGTGTAGCCAACTTGTACTTCGCCGCCAGCTGTGGCGCGCCAAAATGCTTGTGGATCGAAAGGTTGTTGCGCAAGTTGATAAGCCCCTTGAATTTCTTGTTTGTTGGCGCCAACTTCGGCCTGTAAGAACCAACGCCACTGGGCATTGGCTCCAAAAGACCATATTGTAAAAAAGACAAAAAGTACAACGTTGCGCATGTGCTGTCGAGATGAGGATTAACCTAAGAAAGGATAACGGTAATCGGCAGGTGGCACAAATGTTTCTTTGATGGTGCGTGCGGAAGTCCAGCGCATGAGGTTCATGGCAGCACCCGCTTTGTCGTTGGTACCCGAACCGCGTGCGCCACCAAATGGTTGTTGACCCACAACCGCTCCGGTTGGTTTGTCGTTGATGTAAAAATTACCTGCCGCATTCATCAATTTTTGATTGGCCAACTGAATGGCGTAGCGGTCCGTAGCGATAATGGAGCCAGTGAGCGCGTATTCTGAAGTTTGATCGAGGAGGTCTAGGGTTTCAGAGAACTGTGCATCCGGATAAACGTAGATGGTAAGTACAGGGCCAAAGATTTCTTCAACCATGGTGCGGAATTTTGGATTGGTGGTCACGACGGTTGTTGGCGCGATATAATAACCAACAGATTTATCGTAGGTGCCACCGGTAATGATTTGGGCGTCTGGCTGCGCCTTAACGTAGTCGATATATCCGGCTATTCTATCGAAAGCGCGCTCGCTAATGACTGCATTGACAAAATTGGAGGTGTCTTCGGGGCTTCCTTGTTTGAAGGAGTTGACCTGAGCCACCAAAATTTCTTGAACTGCTGGCCAAAGGCTTTCTGGAATATAAGCGCGAGATGCCGCAGAACATTTTTGACCTTGGAATTCAAAGGCACCGCGTGAAAGTGCGGTAGCAACCTCAGCCGCATTGGCACTTTCATGTACCATCACGAAGTCTTTGCCTCCGGTTTCGCCGACAATGCGCGGATAAGAGCGGTAGTTTTCGATGTTGTGGGCGATGTTTTTCCAGAGCTGACGGAAGACGTCTGTAGAACCTGTAAAATGTATGCCTGCAAATTCTTTGTGTGCAAAAATGACTTCACCAGCTGCCTGGCCACTAACAGTAACCATATTGATCACGCCTGCAGGCAAACCAGCTGCTTCGAAAAGCTCCATAATGATTTGGGCAGAGTAGATTTGTGTTTCTGCCGGCTTCCAAACCACGACGTTGCCCATCATGGCAGGAGCAGCTGAAAGGTTGGCAGCAATTGAAGTAAAGTTGAAAGGTGTTAAAGCGAAGATAAAACCTTCGAGCGGACGGTATTCTAAGCGGTTCCACATGCCTGGTAAGGATTCTGGCTGCTCGCTATAGATTTGGGTCATGTACTGAACATTGAAGCGGAAGAAATCGATGAGCTCGCAAGCGGCGTCGATTTCGGCTTGAAATACATTTTTAGACTGCGCGAGCATGGTGGCTGCGTTCATGCGGTCGCGGAAAGGACCCGCAAGGAGGTCTGCAGCGCGCAAGAAAACCGCAGCGCGGTCTTGCCATGGGAGTGCAGACCAAGCTGCTTTTGCCGCCAAAGCAGCATCGATGGCTGCAGCTACATGTGAGGCCTCACCTTGGTTGTAGTGCCCAATAACCGTTTGGTGGTCGTGGGGCATGGTGAGTGCTTTCTTATTGGAGGTAGTTACTTTTTTGCCGCCGATGTACATTGGGATATCAATAGGACTGCGGTCCTTGAATTCGTGGTATTTAGCAAGCAAAGATGCGCGTTCTGGCGATCCGGCTGCATAAGATTTAACAGGCTCGTTGATGGCAACAGGGACCTTAAAAAATGCGTTTGACATATAATGGATTGATTAGGTGAACAAAATTACAAAAACTTGGCTTCAAATTAGGTAACGCAAGTAACCAACTTAACTGAACCAAACATCGCGGATGAGCTCTTCGCCCACAAACTGATTACAGCGCGCAATAATGATTTGCTTGCCATGAAAGAGTTCGTCGCGCATGACGCTCGAATCGATTTTGAGGTATAGGGTGTTGTTTTCGATGCGGATATCGGTGGTGCGCTGCGCAACTGCTGGGCCCATGAGCTCGGGCCAGGCAGCAATGAGGTCAAAGGATTTCATTTTATCCTCTAAGCCATAAGCTTTCATGATGCCTTTTACCAATTGGCCAAGTGGTTTTTCTTGACCTTGTCTTTTGTTGTCTGAACTCATAGGGCGATGGCTTGTTGGTCTTTGATTTGAAAAAGTTGGGTTTGGCCGGGTAGTTGGGCAAATAGCGCTTGCATGCGTTCGGGGTCGGTGTCGGTGATGAGCACTTGGCCAAAGTAGTCGGCGCTTACTAGCGCAATGAGGCGGGCAACGCGTTCGTTGTCGAGTTTGTCGAAGATGTCGTCGAGCAACAAAACAGGCTTTTGCCCTTTGTGTTGTTTGAGCCAATCGAACTGCGCCAAGCGCAAGGCAATAATGAATGATTTTTGCTGCCCCTGTGATCCGAATTTTTTGACGGGGTGGCCTTTGATGGTAAACAAGAGGTCGTCTTTATGGATGCCGACATTGGTGTATTGCGTGATGGCGTCTTTTCTGGAAGAAGCCTGCATGAGTTCTTCAAAAGAAGCATCGGTGAGTTGCGAGCGGTAAGTGACGTCGACGTCTTCTGCGTTTTGGCCAATTTCTTGGTAAAAGCGCTTGAAAACCGGTATGAATTCAGTTAAAAACGCTTTGCGCTGCGCGTGAATGTAATTGCCGCTGGGTATGAGTTGGGCATCCCAGACTTCTATGGCGTCGGGGTCAAAGAGGCGGTGTTCGTGCATGTTGCGCAAAACGGCATGGCGTTGTTCGAGCAAACGGGCGTAGCGCTGAATTTCTTCTAAGTATGTTTTGTCGAGTTGAGACAAAATGCCGTCTATCCATTTGCGGCGTAAATCAGATCCTTCGGCAATGAGGTCGCCATCGTAAGGAGAAATAAATACGACGGGCAACTTGCCGATGTGGGCAGTGAGCTTGTCGTAGGCTTTTTTGTTCCACTTGACTTGCTTTTTGACACCTGCTTTGTAAGCCACCTGCACCTCACACGCTTTTTGATCGAGTTGCCATTGGCTGGCGATCGAAAAAAAGGATTGGTCAAAGCGCATGTTGTGGCGGTCATTGACGTTGAGGTAGCTTTTGCACATGCTCAGGTAGTAGACTGCATCGAGGATGTTGGTCTTGCCGGCGCCGTTTGGCCCGACAATGCCGTTGATGCCCGCAACGAATTCGAGTTCGAGGTCGGGGTAGTTCTTGTAATTGACTAAATGCAGGTGCGAGAGGTGCATGTAACAAAGATACGGAATAACTACCTTTGCCTTATGTCGGGTTCACAAATTCTCAAAGCGCATCTTGCCCTCTTGCTGGTCAATTTGCTGTATGGTGCCAACCATGTACTGGCCAAAGGTGTGATGCCGCAGTACCTCGACCCGAATACCTTTATTTTGCTGCGCGTAAGCGGCGCCGTGCTGCTTTTTTGGATCTTGCTCTTGAGTCAGAAAAGAAAGCCCGTAGACCGCTCTGATTACTGGCGTTTTGGAGCTGCAGGGCTTTTTGGAGTGGCGGTCAATCAGCTGTTCTTTTTCCATGGACTCAATTTGTCTTCGGCGCTCAATGCGGGCATCATTATGGCACTCAACCCACTGATGGTTTTCATTTTAGCAGCCCTCATTACCAAAGAAAAACTCAGTGCACATAACTACACTGGTGTCTTTATTGGTGCGGTGGGCGCTATCTTACTCACGCTCAGCTCTGGCAAACTTCCAGGAGCCTCCTCTTTAGGCGACCTCTTTTTATTGATCAATGCGCTGAGTTATGCGTTTTATCTCGTTCTCTCCAAACCACTCTTGCTCAAATACAGCCCCATTCAGGTCATTACGTATGTTTTCAGTATTGGGCTCATCCTTTTACTGCTCTTCCCTCCTACCTGGAGTCATCTTTCAGCCGTTCAGTTTGCGCAAATTCCGGCCAGCGCTTGGTACAAAATTACTTATGTAATTGTCGGGGTCACTTTTCTGACTTATTTACTCACTATTTTCGGGCTTAAATATGTCAGTGCAACGGTTTCTGCTGCCTATATTTATACCCAGCCGGTCATGGTCATGTTTTTTGCAGTCATCTTTTCATTGCTCGGATGGGCCGCTGACTACACGCACACCATTACAGCTGAACGCATTCTATATATGTTATTTATTTTTACCGGAGTTTATTTGGTCTCTTTTCATAAAGCTAAACGATGAAACACTTTATCTTCCTTTTTTTACTGAGCTTTTCCTTATTGACATTTGCTCAAAAGCCTGCCCTCGATTTCAAAGCCTACGACACCTGGAAACGCCTAGAAAAAGAACAAATTTCGAAAACTGGCCAAATTGTGAGCTACGAACTTACCGTGCTCAAAGGCAATCCGGTGTTGCATTTCTATTACACGGCAACACAAAAACACGATTCTATTGTGCGTGGCAATACTGCACTCCTCGCCTCCGACGAAAGTTATGTTGCGTGGAAAATGAGCCCTGACTACGATACGCTCCGCAAGCGCGAACTCGATAAAGTCGATAAAAAGAAATGGCCCAAAGACTCCTTATACATTTATCATTTGACACAAGACACCATTTTTAAATTCGATAAACTCAAACAAGTTCAGCAAGCAGAGGAAGCTCCTGTACTGGCTTTTCTGCAGGAGTTCAGTGCTAAAAAAGTGGAGAAGGTTGCACCCAAAAAAATCGAGAAATACCTTTTCTGGAAAAAACCTGCTTCAGCACCAAAAGTAAATCCTTACAAAACCGACGGCAACCGCTTACTCGTTTATACTGCGGGCCAAAGCACCTTTCCATATTTAGATAGCATCACCACCTTTGCCCTTAGCCCAGACGGGGCAAAAATTGCGGTGATCCAGCAGCGCAAAGTCAAGCTCGACTCCATGCAAGTGCGCATTTACCAAACCAAAGACCTGCAGCTACTCAAGGAGTTTGAAGCCCAGCCACTTGTTTCAGATTTAAGTTGGAGTCCAAATAACAATGCGCTTACCTTTTTGTACAGTACCGACACCTCCAAGGTGAAAAACATGCAACTCCTGCTCTTTGACCTAGTGCAACTCAAAACCACCAATTTTGGCGACTCCACCGATTTTGACAAAACCTCAGAAGGCTTGTATCAAGCCATCGCAACGGGCAGAAAACCTACGTTTAGCGACGACAGCCAGCTGCTTTATTTTGCAGTGGGGCCAAGAGACAAAGAAGTAAAAGATACTTTATTAGAGCGCGAAAAAGTGAATCTAGACATCTGGCACTACCAAGATCTAGAAATCCAGCCCCAACAACTTTTACAAAAAGACCAAGACCTCAAACGCGGCTTGCTATATGTCTACCACCTCGATAAAGACCGTTTGGTACAACTCGAAAACGACACGCTGCGCATTTCCATCGATAAACAAATGAAAGCGCCCTACTTAATTGCGCGCAACGATGAAAGATATGCGATCGAAGCACAATGGAAAGCACCATCTAAGAGCGATTACTACCGCATCGACATCGAAACAGGCAAATTGCAATTATTGGGCAAAGGTTGGGCCCACACAAGTGAGCTTTCTGCCGACGGACGCTTCTTTACTTATTACTTAGCCGACGGACAAAAATGGATGCTGCTCGATATCGAAAAGCAACAACATACCTGCATGAATTGCAGCCGCAAGGACATCAAGTGGGAAGAAGACCTCAATGGCCAACCCATGGAAGCCGGGCCCGTTGGTTTTGTGGGTTTCACTAAAAATGCCAAAGAAGTTTGTTTTCAGTCTGAATACGACATCTGGAGCTACGACATCGAAGCAAAAACACTGAAGAGCGTTTCAAATGAAAGGGCCACTAGAGACAAAATCGAATTGCGTTTTGAGCGCAACCACCGCGATTCCGCCTTTTTAGACTTAAAAGATGGATACTTCATTGGGCTGCGCAAATCTGATAAAAAAGAGAGCCTCTATTATTACAAGGAAGATGGGCTGAGCAAAGCTTTTGAAATTCCTTACCGTATTTCATCGGTTCAAAAAGCAACAAATGCAGACCAAACGCTCATCCGGATCATGAACGTTAGTACCTACCCCGACCTCTGGTTGCTTCCGGACTACAACTACGACAACGCCAAGCGCATTTCAATGGCCAATCCGCAGCAAAGTACCTACAATTGGGCTACGGTCGAGACCGTCAAATGGACAGCCTACGATGGGCAACAATTAGAAGGCTTGCTCTACAAACCTGAAAACTACGACCCGAGCAAGAAATACCCGCTCTTGTTTTATTACTACGAACTCAATTCGGACAACCTACACAATTACCAAGCGCCCAAGCCTTCGGCGAGCATCATTAATCCAACTGAATACGCAAGCGGTGGTTACCTCGTATTTATTCCGGACATCCGCTACCAACCTGGCAAGCCAGCGCAAGGTGCCTACAACTCCATTATGAGTGCGGCCGATTACCTCCTCAAGAATTATTCTATTGACGATAAGCACATGGGCTTGCAGGGCCAAAGTTGGGGCGGCTACCAAAGTGCCATGCTCATTACCATGACCACCCGTTTTGCAGCCGCCATGGCCGGCGCTCCGGTAGGCAATATGTTCTCGGCCTACGGGGGCATTCGTTGGGGCAGCGGGCTCAATAGACAATTTCAGTACGAAAGCACCCAGAGCCGCATTGGCGCCACCATTTGGGAAAAGCCGGACTTATACGTAGAAAACTCGCCATTGTTTCACCTGCCTAAAGTGCAAACACCACTCTTGATCATGGCCAATGACCGCGACGGCGCCGTGCCGTGGTACCAAGGAATAGAACTCTACACTGGTATGCGCCGTTTGGGTAAACCTTGCTGGATGCTCAACTACAACGGCGACGACCACAACCTGACCAAACTGGCCAATAAATACGATTTATCGATCCGCATGCGCCAGTTTTTTGACCACTACCTCATGGATGCACCGGCGCCCAAATGGATGAGCGAAGGACGCCCGGCTACGATCAAAGACAAGACAATGTTGTATGAATAAGATCCAAAAAATACTTCGGGTATGCTTGGTTCTTGAGTTCTTGGGTATCGTTTATTTGTCCTTGAAAAGCCCAAATGGAGGTGTAAACGTGCAGCTCAATGACAAAGTTGGACATTTCATTGGCTATGGTGTGTTGAGCCTCAATACATTTTTAGTCTTTGGATTGAAACCACAAATAAAAGGAATCCTCCTCATCATGGGATTGGTCGGGATGGGCGCAATTCTAGAAGGACTTCAAGGATTTGTGCCAGGGCGTGAGGTATCCGGTTTGGATATAGTAGCCAATTCGATAGGTGTTGCCATTGGCACAGCTTTGTATTTTGCGTGGAAGAGGTATCAGTCTAGGGCAAAGATGTCCTGAACGCCAAACCAACGTGCCACAACAAAACCTTCTGCATAATTATAGCCAGCTGGCCTGCCCATTTCTTGCATGCGGCCCTTTAAAAAATCAAAGAAAAGCTCGCCTGAAATTGGCGTGTTGGGTTCCGAAGAATTAGGATCAAAAAACTGTGTTTTGTAAGCCTTGACCGCTTCAATCTTTTGGGCCACATAGGGTGTTACGTCCTGCACAAAAGAAGGGGTCTGGTGGTAATCTTGGATGTAATGCAAAACCGTCTTTGGGCGAAATGCTTGTTGCGCTTCTCCTTGATGCGTGGTGTGGATCTTGCGCAAACCTGCTAAAAAACAGGCCTCCGCTACCAACTGACCTGCTCTTGCGTGGTCGGGGTGACGGTCGTGGAGCGCATTGGCCAACACAATTTGTGGTTGGTGCAAGCGAATTTGCTCAATGATTTTGAGTTTGGCTTCTTGCGTGTTTTCAAAGAAACCGTCGGCAAAGCGCAAGTTTGTTCGGTGCTGAATACCGAGAATAGCCGCCGCCGCTGCAGCTTCTTCATACCTGCTCTCTACGCTGCCGCGGGTACCGAGCTCGCCTTCAGTGAGGTCGACGATGCCGAAGGTTTTGCCTTGGCGTGCGTAATGCAATAAGGTGCCCGCCGCCGAGAGTTCGACGTCGTCGGGGTGAGCACCAAAAGCAAGTATGTCTAGTTTCATGTGTTTATTGAATGTGCGCGTAGCTTTCTACGCTTGGACAGCTACATATCAAATTGCGATCGCCATAGGCGTTGTCTACGCGGCGAACTGGCGCCCAATATTTGGCTTCCAACAAGTAAGGCAGCGGATAAGCTGCTTCTTGTGGTGCGTATGGGTAAGTCCAGTTTTTGTTGATGATGCAGTCTGCGGTGTGCGGTGCGTTTTTGAGCAAGTTGTTGAGTTTGTCTGCATGGCCATTTTCGATTTCGCGGATTTCTTCGCGGATTTTGATCATGGCGTCGCAGAAGCGGTCTAGCTCTTCTTTGTCTTCGGATTCGGTAGGCTCTATCATGAGGGTGCCGGCAACCGGGAAAGAAACTGTTGGTGCGTGGAAGCCAAAATCGATGAGGCGCTTGGCCATATCGGCTACTTCGACGTCAGCGGTTTTCTTGAAGTCGCGGCAATCGAGGATCATTTCGTGAGCAACCGTACCATTAGCACCCGTGTATAGGATGTCGTAGTGGCCTTTCAAGCGAGCAGCAATGTAGTTGGCGTTGAGAATAGCGATTTCGGTTGAACGACGCAAGCCCTCTGCTCCTAACATTTTGATGTAAGCGTAAGAAATGGTAAGAATGAGTGCAGAGCCATAAGGCGCTGCTGAAATAGCGTGGATGGGTTGTGCGCCACCTGTGGCAACCAATGGATTGCTTGGCAAGAACGGCGCAAGGTGCGCTGCCACGCCGATCGGACCCATACCTGGGCCACCACCACCATGTGGGATAGCGAATGTTTTGTGCAAGTTGAGGTGACAGACGTCGGCGCCGATGTTACCAGGGTTGGTTAGGCCAACTTGTGCATTCATGTTGGCGCCGTCCATATAGACTTGGCCACCGTTGTTGTGGATGATGCTGGTGATTTCGATGATGCCTTCTTCGTAAACACCGTGTGTAGATGGGTAAGTGACCATGATACCAGCGAGAACGTCTTTGAGGTCGGTGGCTACAGTGCGCAATTCTTCGATGTCGATATTGCCGTTTTCGTCGCAGCCGGTAACCACTACTTCAAAACCTGCCATGACAGCAGATGCAGGGTTGGTGCCGTGTGCAGACGACGGAATGATCATTTTTTTGCGTTGGAAATCGCCGCGCGACTCGTGGTAAGCTTTGATGACCATTAGGCCAGCGTATTCGCCTTGCGCGCCAGAGTTCGGTTGCAAAGAAACCGCTGCAAAACCTGTAGCTTCACAGAGGTCTTCGGCGAGTTGTGCAAACATAGCGTGGTAGCCGGCCGCTTGGTTTAGCGGAGCAAATGGGTGCATGTTGGCAAACTGCGGGTTGGTGACGGCCATCATTTCTGAAGCTGCATTGAGTTTCATGGTGCAAGAACCGAGTGGAATCATGGAATGAACCAAAGAAAGGTCTTTGTTCTCCAAACGCTTGAGGTAGCGCATCATGCGCGACTCAGAATGATAGGAGTTGAATACTGGGTGTGAAAGCACAGCCTCAGTGCGCGCTAATTCGGCTGGAATAGCACTTGATGCTTCTTGAATTTGAGCACCAAACACGGCCAACACCGCTTGTAATTCGGTATCCGTATGTGGCTCGCCAAAAGAAATGCTGAGTTCGCTGTCTGAAATGTAATGGAAATTAAGCCCTGCAGCTTCTGCTTTGCTGCGGATGCTGGAAGTATCAACACCTTGTACATGAACGGTATCAAAGAACTGTGTAGAGCCGATGGAAATTCCGGCATTTTGAAGGCTTGTTGCTGCTGAACTGGCTAAAGCATGTACATGACCAGCAATAGCACGAACGCCATCTGGGCCGTGGTATACTGCATACATTGATGCCATTACGGCCAAAAGCGCTTGCGCTGTACAAATGTTGGATGTAGCTTTATCTCTTTTGATGTGCTGCTCGCGGGTTTGTAAGGCCATGCGCAACGCTTGGTTGTCGTCGGCATCTTTGGAAACGCCAATGATACGACCTGGCAAGTTGCGCTTGTAGTCTTCTTTGGTGGCAAAGAAAGCGGCGTGCGGGCCACCATAGCCCATTGGTACACCAAAACGTTGGGCAGAACCCGTAACGACATCGGCGCCCATACTGCCTGGTGACTTGAGTAATACGAGTGAAAGTAAGTCGGCACCTACAGCAACTTGCATACCTGCTGCTTTCCAGCCAGCGATGGCTGCAGACCAATCTTGGATATGGCCTTTTGCGTTTGGATACTGAACAAATACCCCAAAATAGCTGGCGTCTGGCGCAAGTGTGTTGGCATCGCCGACGATGAAGTCGATGCCTAAATTGAGCGCACGGCCTTTCATGACGTCAATGCTTTGCGGCAAGGTGTTTTGGTCGACAAAAAATTTATTGCGACCTGCTTGGATATCGGCACGGCTGCGCGAGTTGTAGAACATGATCATGGCTTCAGCAGCAGCTGTGGCTTCGTCTAGAAGGGAAGCATTGGCGATGGTCATGCCGGTGAGTTCAATGACCATTGTTTGGAAATTGAGCAAAGCCTCCAAACGCCCTTGTGCAATTTCTGCTTGATAAGGCGTGTAGGCGGTATACCATCCTGGATTTTCGAGGACGTTGCGCAAAATAACAGATGGAACGATGGTTTCGTGGTAACCCAAGCCAATGAAAGACTTATTGACTTTGTTGAGTGCGCCCAATGCAGAAATGTGATCGAGGTAAGCTTGCTCAGAGAGCGCTGCATCTATGCGCAGTTCGCGGTTGAGGCGAATTTGTGCAGGAATGGTGCGGTCGATGAGCGTAGCGAGTGACGGTACGCCAACTGCTGCTAACATTTGTGCTTCTTCAGAAGCTCCTGGGCCAATGTGGCGTCTTTCAAAAGGTGTCATGTGTTGTGTCGAATTTGGGTCTACAAAAGTACTTAATTTTGATTGAAATTTTGAACCCTCAAACGGGCATTTTCCCGAATATCTTGCCAAAATAAATTGATATCGCCAATATGGTAATTGCGCATCGTGAGGCTCATCAGAAGAAACTTGCCTTTGGGGCGGTCTATCCAGATGGCGCCGTCTATTAAATGGGTCTGAAAAAGACCTGCGTAAAGCTTGTTGTCGAAATACAAAAATCCTTTGTGCGCTTCTTTGGTAGCTAGAGAATCGAGGGTCCAGGTGACCGGATTCACCACAACCCTGCCCTTGTACCATTTGTCATAGGATTTGCGGTCCAGGCGTTTTTTGAAGGTATTCCAAGCGACATAACCGCCAGTTTGGGCCGGCCTCGTTAAAAGCGGAATTTGTTTCAACTCGGAAGGAAGTATGCCAATACCCGGCAAATAAGCCACTACCAATTGTTTTTGCAAAGGTTGGCCATCAAAAAATTCTTGCAGCAGCAAACCACAATGCGTGCTACCTTGGCTGTGACCCGCTAAAATAATGGGTCGGCCATTGTTGTGGTGTTCGAGGTAGTATACAAACGCGGCGCGGACATCGGCATAAGCCATTTCCAAAGCTTCTTTGCCTTTGGGGTCGTCGACATAATAGGAACGCAAATGCGCAGAACGGTAAAAAGGACTGTAAAAACGACCTGCTTCTACAAAGGCACTTCCTTGAAAGGGCAGCGCTGTTTGGAGTACTTTACTGCGCTGTTTGTCGTCGTCGAGGGGTACATTCCAACGTTTGTCAGCGTTGGCAGTGTTGAGTGTTGGGTAGACATAAAAAACATCAGCTTTTGCCCATAAGGAAGTATCTGAACAATGTTGCGCTAAACCGCTCGGTAATTGTTGAGGTAAAGCTGCCCAATTTTGTGCTTGGCTGTAGTCAATTGGGGTTTGTGCATAGAGCCCTGTTGAAATAATTGGGAGGAACAAGAAAAGTAGAGTTAGAAAACGCATTATTTTTGTAATCGAAATGTCTAGACACCAAAGTAACACATTTTTCTACCTTTTGTTTGCCTTTTTCGTTGCTCAGCATGTCAGCGCACAAGATTCTACCTCCTACTGGAAGTTCAAGTCCTTGTACTCCTTGAGCGGCACTCAAACTTCTTTTGTAAATTGGAACGCCGGGGGGCGCAACAACATATCCATCATTGGTTCTGCGAGTGCCTCGGCTTATTACACCCAAGACAACGTCAAATGGACCAACGATGTCAGTTTTGCCTTGGGCGGCATCAAATACTTCGACAACAAAGGCATTGGCGCTCAAAAAACCGATGACCGCCTCGACCTCGCCAGCACTTTCGGAATGCAACTATCGAAAGGTTTCTTCCTCACCTTTGCATCTAGCTTTCGCACCCAAAGTATCAATGGCTACTCCTACCCCAACGACTCCATTCCTGTTTCGCGCTTCATGGCACCTGGCTACATGAACCTCGCGCTTGGTGCCGACTTCCGCAAGTCAGACAACTTCAATATTTTCTTCTCCTCTATAGCGATCAAATCTACTTTTGTTTTGGACGACTCACTCAGTGCAAAAGGTTCGTTTGGGGTAGACCCCGGCATGCGTTACCGCCAAGAATATGGCGCTTATCTTAAAATGAAATACAATCGCCCCGTTGCCAAGAACATCGAAATGAAATCTAAATTGGAGTTGTTTAGCAACTACCTGAACAATCCAGAAAACATCGACGTCAACGGCGAACTTTTGCTGCTTTTTAGGGTCAATTCTTTGGTTTCTGCTTCAGCCCAATGGAACCTCATCTACGACGACGACATCCGCATCACAGACGCCAACGGAAACATCGGGCCGCGAACCCAATTCAAATCTGTTATTGGTATCGGCTTATCTTATAAAATCGAACGCTAATGAAAACTTTACTTCTCAGCCTTCTTTTGCTTTTGAATTGCACGGCCTTGGCTCAATCTGACTACTCCAAGCTGGATGTGAATTTTGGACTTGGCACCAACCTTTACCAAGGCCAATTTCAGCCTACTTGGAACCTCCAAGCTGAACTTCATTTGAACGCGCGCTGGAGCCTGCTTTACAATTACAACATCGGAAGTCTCGACGACTCCAACCATTACCTACATGCACCCATGAGTCTGTTTGCTGTTGGGCCGGTAACGCGCTTTCTGACCCAAAACACTTACACCATCGGCGATTTCTTTGGATCGCTGGCTGTGGGCATGCTCACGGCGCTCATACCGGAAGGAATTGCGTATCACTACCCACTCGCCTACCGCTACGACCTCTCAGCCTACGCCAATCCACTTGGCCTGGCCTATGTTTTTACAGATATTTTTCTGCTCGATAAGGCCGTTCGCTACAACACCAACATAGGATGCAAGCTCACCTACTACAGCCGCTTCGGTTTGCTAGCCAACGTGCACACCCAATTGAACTATATGGGCTCGTATGGTTTTTATCCGAGTGCGGGCTTTGGCCTGGGCTATGCATTTGGCCACAGCAATCTTGGCTCCTCAGAATAATCAATGCCCACCCGGCTGACAGCACAACGGCAGTGCTTTTTGTGCGGCCTGGTTTGCTTTGAAACCATCTGCATCGTAACCAATTGAGGTGACTACTTTTTGGAGCCTTGCTGGGTCGGTTTTAGACACTTTGTATTTCACCTCCACCACTTTGGTTTCCATGTTGAGTTCGGCGTAAACAACTCCTTTGGTCTGATTGAGGGCGGTTTCAATGCGGTCCTTGCAATCGCCACACTGCGCATTGGTTTGAATACTGACGAGCGCTGGTTTTTGAGCAAAAAGCGAAGAGCTCAAAGTGATAAAAAGGAGGAAAAGTAGCTTTTTCATGTTCAAGAATTAAATCAAATTATTTAAAGGTATATCTGAGTCCGAAATAGACATTCCAACCCATAATGGGGGCCCAAATTTCGGTGGCATCGAAATCGGATCCAAAGGGGTTGTCTACACCCATAATGGGGTGGTGCTGCGTGATATTTAATAAGTTTTCGCCACCTACGTACAATTCTGTTTTTTTCCAGGAGCGGGTGATTTGTGCGTTCAGGAGTGCCCATGGAGCGCCCATTCCATGATGCGGTAAGCGCACTGCACTGTAGCGCGAATAAGTAAGGTCGTATTCCCAGCGCTTGTTGCGCGTTTGGTAAGCGAGGTTGGTAAAAAAGCGCTGGCGCGGCAGCAATACTTGATTTTGCAACTTGCCATTATAAAGTGCACGCACATCCTGGAACTTATAGGCCAAGCGGAGGTCGAGGCCGCGCACCAACTCGTAGGCGAACTCGGCCTGCAATACAGTCGCTACAGAGTTATTGCTCAGGTTTTTAAAAACCACTAAACTTGAAATGGTATCGCGATCGGCTACGAGTTGTTGCGAAAACGCGTGTGGTAAGCGTCCAAACTGAGGCTGCCCTTGCGTTTTTTGAAACTAAAGCCTTGCACCAATGAAGCACCTACATTCCAGGAAATCTCGGGCAGCAACGTTGGCGAAGTGACCCAAGCTTTAGAACTGGCCAAAAGCGAAAGGTTGTCTGCGACATAATTGGGCAAGCGCCAAGCGCGGCCGCCCGTAGCGCGGAGGTCTAGCTGAGGCGTGAGGGCATACTTGAAATGCGCGCGCGGCGAAAACTGCGCACCCGCGATGTTGTGTTGGTCGTAGCGCGCACCGATTACCGCTGACAGGCGATTGCCTGAATAGGTGTATTCGGTAAACACACCCGGTACGAGCTCCGCACGGGTGTTCCCGACCACCATGGCGCCATTGGGCTGCGTGGCAAATTGCTGTATTTGCAAACCTAAAAAGCTGGCGCCCGCCTTGATTTTATGGTCTGCGCTACCTATAAAATCATCGTAAATAACGTTCAAATAGACGCGCTTTTCTTTGCCTGTAAAATTGCGCAAGCCATAAAATCCATTGAGGTCTTGAAACTTGACATTGGCAATAATACCCAAGCTTTGCCCGGGCTTTTTACCAAAAAAGCCAGTCTTGGAAAACGCAGAAAGATGCTGACTCTGCAGCGCCATGCCATAGCCAACCGGGTTTTGCTTGCTGAAACTCATTTGGCCACCAGTTTTGTCGTCGGCGTAGGCCTGCAAACCCAGCTGCGCCTCCATGCGGGGGCCTTGGTAGCTGAAGCGCTGCAATAAACTGAAGGTGTTGGAGAGCGCTTGGTCCCGAAAGCCATCGTGGTTGTGGTCAAGAGTACCATAAACAGCAGCGCCCGAGGCGAAAAGCCCCATGTACCAGCGCTCGGAGAGCCGCTGGCCGCTTTGCAGATTGAGCTCGGTGCGCCCAAAGCGGTTTTGATACGCATTGAAACTCATGAGCGGCATGTCTTTGGGTTTCTTGTATTCTAAATTGACCAAGCCCGCCATGGACTCATAGCCATTGACCACCGAACCTGTGCCTTTGGTAATTTGAATGGACTCTAGCCAAGTTCCTGGGATAGCGCTCATGCCAAATGCACTTTCGAGCCCACGCAAAAACGGAATATTCTCGAATTGCAATTGGGTATAAACCGCGTCTAGGCCCAAGAGTTGGATCTTTTTAGCACCCGATATGGCATCTGCCATACTGACATCAACGGTGGCATTGGTTTCAAAGGACTCCGACAAATTACAACAAGCTGCTTTGCGGAATTCGGCACTTGTCAGTTCTTCGACGTGCAAGGTTTTCATTTTGGAAATACCATGAGCGTCTTTACCGCCTGACACGACGATTTCTCGAACCAACTGACCAGAAATCAATACCACATGAAGTGCGGCAAAACGGTCTGAGCGTGTCACGACCATGCGGTCAGGGCGATAGCCTTTAGCGGTAAATAGCAAAGTATCGGGGCTTTGCTTGCCGAGTAAAATTTCAAAAGTGCCGTCTTCATTCGAATAGACAGTAGTGCCTGCACGAAGTAAGGTAATTTTAACATTTTTGAGCGGTTTGGTTTGCAGCGAATCTGCTCCCTGCACCACGCCCCTAATTTGAGCTTGAAAATGTAAAGCCAGTAAGAAGCTTGCGAATAATAAAAGGAATTTCATGACCAATAATTTGATGAGACAAAAGTTGTATTCAACTCAAGTCTGATCAAATTTGCCAGGTCTGATGAAAGGTTTGGATATGCCTGCCAGAGCGCCATAGAGGAGGCGGGCGTTTGTGCGCAAAATTGAAACGCTGTGTATGGATTAGCTGACCTTGAAAACAAAATTTATATCTTGGATGAAGTAAACCCATTACTTCAGGAGGCTCAAAACAAAAATGAGACTGATCCGAAGTAAGTTGATCCAGGTTGGTCTTGACCACTTCTATTGCATCGGAACAGCAGTTGTCTTTGGTTTGTTCTTTCTGACAACAAGGAGGGAGGTCGGTGTGTGGTTCATTGCATTGATGCTCCACTTTTACCAGAACTGACGCAAAAGCACCGTCCATTTCACAGAAGTGTTTATGGATAGGCACCCCTATTTGCAAGGCGAGTTGGAGGATGATCAGTAAAGAAATAAGAACCCTTTTCACTACGCAAAGAT